>WGCP01000371.1 GCA_015493715.1 Desulfobulbaceae bacterium | reverse complement strand
TGGCCCCATCCGCGCTTTATCCGGAATGACACAACCGTCCATGATCAACTGACCGGACTTACCTGGTCGGGCGATGGCAATCCCGGTCAATTCCCCTGCACCTGGCCTCAGGCACTTGCAGCAATTCGGCAACTGAAAAGGGAAGGCTATTGCGGATTCCAGGACTGGCGCCTGCCCAATCGTCGCGAATTGCGCAGCCTTATGGATTACCAGACCAGAAAACCATCCTTGCCTGCCGGTCATCCTTTCACCAATATTTTCATCCACTGGTACTGGACTTCTACAACCGCTGCCCTTCATCCCGGTTATGCCTGGTGCGTCCACCTTGAAGGCGCACGCATGTTTTACAATAAAAAAAATCAGGAGGCATTGTTCTGGCCTATCCGCGGCACAGGTAACGGTATACTTACAACAACAGGGCAATTGTTATGTTTTGATGAATCGGGAACAACGATTGACTGCCAGGACAGCGGCCAGGACGGCGAGTTGCACACTGGAACTCCATGGCCGTCCCCACGTTTTTCGATTATCGACGACAACATGGTTCTGGATCACATGACCAGGCTGATCTGGCAGCAGTATGCCGGTTTGCCTACCGGCAAACTGAACTGGCAACAGGCGTTGCAGAAAATCAGGCAATTAAATGCAGGCGATCCTCAACATTGCTGGCGGCTGCCGACCATCAATGAGCTTGAGTCCCTGGTCGATGCAGCCTTTTGTTCCCCGGCCCTGCCGAAAGAACATCCCTTTCTCAACCTGCAGGAGGGGTATTGGTCATCGACCACCAGTTTCTTTGAAACGGACTGGGCCTGGGTGCTTTATCTTGACAAAGGAGCCTGTGGGGTAGGGTACAAACCGGACCCCACCTTTTGGGCCTGGCCGGTACGAGAAGAGGATTGCCCGCATGGTGGATAGCCGTCTGTGAACAGTGAGGAGATCTGCAAAATTTCAGCCGCGAAGTGACATGACCTGCCAGCCTTGCTGACGGGCAAGGGCAAGAAGCTTGTCGTCCGGATCAACGGCAACCGGATGTGTGACCCTCTCCAGCAGGGTGCGATCATTGATTGAATCCGTATAAAACCATGAATCATCCAGAGACTGGTTATTGTCCTGTAACCATTGCGCCAGACGCTGTACCTTTCCTTCCTTATAGCAGGGGATGCCGTCAATTTCAGTAGAATATCGGCCATTGATGATTTTCGGGTCGGTTGCCAGCAGGTGATCAATACCAAATGCCTGGACAATGGGACGGGTGATAAAGGAATTGGTGGCGGTGATGACCAGTAATACATGTCCCTGCCTGCGATGTTGTTCAACCAGATCCCTGGCTTTATCTCCCATCATGGACCGGACGACCTCATGCATGAATTGATTGTGCAACTGTTTCAGCTCCTCCATGCTCCGGTCGGCAAGCGGCCCAAAACTGAAGGCTGAGTATTCATAAATATCTAAAATACCCCGCTGATAGTCCTGGAAAAATTTTTCATTGGCCTGTTCATAGACTTCCCTGTTCACAAGGTCACGGTCAACAAGAAATTTTCCCCAGCCGTAATCGGAATCCCCGGAGAGCAGAGTATTGTCCAAGTCAAAGATAGCAAGAGTCATTATAATTTACACCACAGAATTAAAATCGATTTTTCCGAAAGATAGAGATCACTTTTAAAGAAACAGATAAGGAAAAATAACCGGGGACTACATCGAGCAGTATTCGCCGTTCAGAGAATGCATGCCGGCATGAGTGATTCGCACCTGACACAGGTCACCGGGAACCATCGGCAAGGGTGAGGTAAAGTGAACAATGTGATTGCTGCTGGTGCGCGACTTGATCGTTCCGTCCTGGTTGTGCTCGATCATCACCTCCATGGTTCTGTCGACCATCTCCTGATTCCGCTCAAGACTGATCCGATCCTGTTCTTTCTGAAAACACTGTAATCGCTCGCCCTTGATATTCTCGTCGACCTTTTGGTCAAAATCTGCTGATCTGGTTCCCGGCCGATCGGAATATTTAAAGGAAAAGGATCCATGATATCGTACCGTCCGCAACAGACCCATGGTCTGCTCAAAATCCTGATCGCTCTCCCCTGGAAATCCGACGATTATGTCAGTGGAAAGGGCTATTTCAGGACAATAGGAACGAAGTTCCTCAACCTTTTCAAGGTAAAGCTCCCGGGTATACTTGCGCCCCATCTTCTTGAGCACGCTATTGGATCCACTCTGTGCCGGAAGATGAAAATGAGGGCACAAAATATCTATATCTTTAAAGCATTGCATTAGACATGCAGAAAGATCCTGTGGATTTGACGATGTAAAACGGAGTCGCTTTATTCCAGGAATTTCTGCAACTCTTCTCAGGAGATCGGCAAATCCGGTTGTTGTATCAGCGACAGGATTGGTGCTGCCATAGGAGTTGACGTTCTGACCGAGAAGGGTAATCTCTTTGGCGCCCCTGGAAACAAGAAGGGTGACCTCTTCAACAATGTCACTAATCCTGCGACTGACTTCACGTCCTCGTGTATGGGGAACAACACAATAGCTGCAAAAATTATTACAGCCCTGCATGATGGTGACAAATTTTGAAAATTCAACCAGTCCATGCCTGTCGGCTGGAGCAGGGGAGGGGGCTTGACCTTCCTGACCGAGGTAATATTTTTGAAACGGCGGGATGGTGAAAGAAGACTCCAGATTGCAGGATATTTCGCGATTTGACTCACCTTTTTCAAGGCGCATCAGCATGGAGGGCAACTGGTAAAACTGCTGTGTGCCGACGACAAGGTCAACATGGGGCATGCGCTTGAAGATTTTCCGGCCTTCCTGCTGGGCAACGCATCCGGCAACACCTACCAGTAAACCAGGGTTGCGGATTTTCTGTTTTCTAAGTTGGCCAAGCAGACTGAAAACCTTTTGCTCCGCCTTGGCACGAATGGAACAGGTATTCAACAGGACGAAATCTGCTTCTTCCATGTCAAAAACCGACACGTACCCGCAGGAGGCCAGAAGCTGTTCCATGATTTCAGAATCACGCTCGTTCATCTGGCAGCCAAAGGTTTTTATAAAAACACGCTTGCTCATATAAAGTCGAGTATTTTTTTAATAGATTGTGCAAGATGATTACGCACAATCAATTAGTTAGTTGATAATATTCAAATAATGGTTTCACTCTTGAAGCATTGCACTGATTGAGGCCATCAAAGATTGGAATTCACGGGTCCTTGATTTCGGTACAAAGGTTTTTACAAGCCCTTCTTGAGCATCCCGGGTTGACAGGGTAGCCAGGCCATCATACCCTTCAAGAATAAAGCGAAAAAGACTGATCCGGTCAGGTCTTATTTTAAAGTAATATTCACAGAGTTCGTCTTGCACAATAAATCAACAGAATAGTCATTATACTTTAAGTGAAGAGTCAACTTTACCGATCAGGTCATGGTATTTATCAAGCATGGGCGTAACAATTTCATTGAGAAATTCCACTGTCTGTTCTTCGGCACGACCAGTAAACTCCTGATAGTTACCGATCATGACATCAAGTTCTTTTAAGCCGAAAGGGATCTGCTCATCATTTGCCAGCCGAACCAGCAGATCATTTTCCTTTCCCTGTTCCTTGACCGCCAAGCCGGCTGCAACAGAATGCTTGCGAATTATTTCATGCATTTCCTGGCGGCTCTTACCCCGTTCAACGCAGGCCATCAGTATCTTCTCTGTGGCCATAAATGGAAGTTCATTCCTAAGATATCTTTCAATTTGTTTTGGATACACAACCATATCACTGGTAATGTTCATGTAGAGCTTTAAAATAGCATCAGCCAGGAGAAAGGATTGGGCCATGTCCATGCGCCGGATAGCGGAGTCATCCAAGGTGCGCTCAAACCACTGATTGGCGGCTGTGGCGGCAAAATTTGCCGGCAACCCCATGAGCTTGCGGGCAAGGCCGGTCATGCGTTCTGAGCGCATCGGGTTTCGTTTATAGGCCATGGCCGAGCTGCCGACTTGTTTTTGAGCAAACGGCTCTTCCTGGACTTTGAGATTGGAAAGCAACCGCAGGTCAACGGCAAATTTATGGGATGAGGAACCGATACCGGCCAGGGTTTCCGAGGTCTTCATGTCAAGTTTTCTCGGGTAAGTCTGGCCGGTTACGGCAAAGACCTGATCAAATCCCAATTTTTCCGAAACCAGCCTGTCAAGCTCTCTGACCTTGGCATGGTCTCCATGGAAAAGTTCAAGAAAGGTTGCCTGAGTTCCGACCGTACCCTTGGCTCCGCGGGCCTTAACCTGCTGTTCCAGGTTGTCAATATAATCAAGATCCATCAACAGGTCCTGAATATAAAGCGTATTTCGTTTGCCGACCGTGGTTGGCTGGGCGGGTTGATAATGAGTGAACCCTAAGGTGGCCATGTCTTTGTATGTATCACAAAAGGTATAAAGATTGGCAATCACGTTAACAAGCGCCTTCTTAATCAGGGCAAGCGCTTTTTTTTGAATAATAAGATCCGTATTACAGACCACAAACTGAGAAGTGGCTCCCAAGTGGATAATTGCCTCGGCCTTTGGACACTGCAGGCCGTAGGTATAGACATGGGCCATGACATCATGACGTATTTCTTTTTCTTTTGCAGCCGCAATATCAAAATCTATGTCCTCGATATGTTCTTTCAGCTCCTCAACCATTGCACGCGTCACCAGTTCAAGACCGAGTTCATGCTGTGCCTCGGCCAGGGCGACCCAACATCGTCGCCAGGTGGTGAACTTAAAACGCTCGGAAAAGAGTTCCTGCATTTCAGAACTGGTATATCGACTGACCAGCGGCTCCTGATAAATATTTCGATTCATGGATAGCACTCCTTAACAAAACAATTCGTGTTTTTTGTTTTGAACAATATCTTGTTTTGAACAATAGGCACGGAAAACAGAGGACGAAAATTAGACTCCAAACCCGTCCAAAAGTCCAGATCAAAGCCCCAAAAGCCTATGTTTCATTTGAGGCAATACCGGTTGAAATTAAGCTACCGACAATGGTGGATATACAATGTCGCATAATATATATTATGTCTAATTTTTGCTTTATTAAAAATATCAATGGGTTGTATCAACGAGTTGGCCTGATAGCAACCGCCATTACCTCAACCCTCTTCCTTCCTCTGAAGTTGGAATGCTTTATGGTAAAGGCAACGTCTACCCTGTCTTGCACAATGGATATTTTTTTTCCCATACCAAAAGCAATTCCCTGGTACACAGTGTCGCCCAGATGCAAGGCAAACCGTAAATGTTCTTTTTTTACTATTGAGGTGCGGACAAGTTTTGTATTTTCCACCAGAAAAACCGGCTCCGGATTTTCATTCCCACAGGGTTCAAGATGTCGGAGAAAAGAAACAAAAGATGGAGTTGCTTCCTCCCCGTTTAATTTCTGATCAATAATGACAGCCTCGTCGTCTTTCTTCCCTTGAGTAAGAAATTCGCCCACCTGGCTGTTCAATGCATCAATAAACTTATCAAGGTGATTTTTGGCCATGGTTAGACCAATAGCCTGTTCATGACCACCGAAATGATGCAGCCATTCCCGGCAATTTTCCACAACGGTAAAGAGATCAACACCGCATGCAGACCGCCCGGACCCACGTATATTCAGGCTATTACGATCATCCGCCAGCGCTATGGCCGGTAAATGAAACCGATCACAAATTCTTGAGGCCACGATCCCCAATACCCCCGGATGCCAGTCACCCTGATAGACAACCAGGGCATGTGCCCCCTGCGCGCATTGTTTTTCGCATTGAACCACTGCCGCTTCCACTATAGTGCGCTCTATTTCCCGCCTGGCCTTGTTTTTTTCTTCCAGCTCGACCGCCGCCGGTTGTGCTGTTGATATATCCTCGGCCATTAACAGGCGGGCCGCAATTTCAGGCGTTCCCATGCGGCCGGCCGCGTTTATTCTCGGTGCCAGTCGAAACGATATATCTTCGCTGGTTATCCCCCCTTCTCTCATGCCGGCTTCTTCACAAAGTGCCCATATTCCAGGCCTTGATCGTTTACTTAATACTTCTATCCCGGCCCGTACCAATATCCTGTTCACGTCAACAAGGGGCATGACATCAGCCACGGTTCCCAGGGCGACAAGATCGAGGTATTTTTTCAAATTCGGGGCATTTTCTACTTTCCAGTATCCATTCTCAATACATTTAGACCGAAGCGAGACAATCAGGAAAAAGGCAACCCCAACACCAGAGAGGCCTGAAAATGGAAAACCACAATCATCCTGCTTCGGATTGATCACCGCATCAGCTGCAGGCACCCTGCCCTGCGGCTCGTGATGATCGGTTACAATGACATGAAAACCTGCGGCAATGGCCTCTTCCACCTCTTTTATGGCTGAAATCCCATTATCCACGGTTATGAGCAGGGCCGGGGTCTCCACCATTTTGCCTACAGTTCGTATACCGGAAGACGTCAGGCCGTATCCATCGGTCAACCGATTTGGAACATGCCACTTAACGGTAATTTCCAGGGTTTTCAGGAAATGAACAAGAAGAGAAGTCGCACAAATTCCATCAACATCATAATCGCCATATACCACGATGGGCCATTGTTGTCGCATGGCCTCACAGATAAGAGTAACCGCCCGATCCATGTCCTTGAAAAGTAGAGGATCAGGCAGGTCCGCAAGTTTTGGAGTCAGAAAATGTTCAGCCTGTTCAAGCGTAGATATACCGCGAAGGCAGAGCAGCCCGGCAGATGACTTGGAGATATGTAAACGCTCCGACAGGAACCCTGCGGCATCCTGCGGTTGCGAAATCATGGATGAACGAAAACGAAAATGCACAATAGTATTCTTACTTAAATAAGGGGTGGTAATTTGAGTATGTTAAAAGTAGAAATACCTTTAACAATGCATCATTACTTGCTGTTTTATTGAAAATAATTATAAATATCTGAAATGATCTTATCTTGATCGTCACGGCCATACGTCCGCAGGCGGTCAATCCGTCGAAACCAAGTCATCTGTCGCTTTGCATAACGTCTGGTGTCTCGGGCCAACAGGCTTTTCATCATTTCCCTGTCCCAATTCCCGTCAAGAAGCTGATTGACATGCCGATAACCGATGGACTGCATGGAGGTAAGCTCAGGTCTATATCCCATGTTTCGCAACCCTTCCACCTCTTCGACAAATCCCTGCGCAAGCATACTATCGGTTCGCCGGTCGATGCGTTTGTAAAGAATATCCCTTGGGCAGTTCAAATACACGGCAAACAGTCGCGAAAAACTGGCCGACGACTCCCTTTTTTGCTGTTTTTTCAGATAGTCGGACCAGGGAATACCTGTACTGTAATATATTTCAAGGCCACGCAGGATTCGCTGCCTGTCATTTTTATGGATTCGTACCGCAGACATTGGATCTATTCGACATAACTCCTCGTAAGGATCGGGAGCTCCCGGCCTGCAAAATCTTTGTTTAAGTCGTCCCCTGACCTCATCAGAGACTTGAACTATGTCAAATAACCCATTGAGTAATGATGATAAATAGAGCCCTGTTCCACCGGTAACAAGGGGGATCTTTCCCTTGGCGGAGATTTGCCCGATGACCGACAGGCAATCGTCAACAAAACGCGCTGCATTATACTGCTCATCAGGATCGACAATATCCACTAAATGATGAGGAAATTGCTTCCGTTCCTCTTTTGTTGGTTTGGCAGTGCCGATATCCATATATCGATACACCTGCATGGAATCCATGGAGATGATTTCACAGTCAAACCGGTCGGCAAGCTGAAAGGAAAGCGCTGTCTTGCCGATGGCCGTGGGGCCGACAAGAACAATAATCGGCGTGTCAATCTGCATGGATCGATTGTGTACCACCGGCGGAATCAAACGATATCATCGAACTGATTTTCCGTGCAAGTTTCCTGCTGATTCCAGGAATTTCTTCCAGCTCGGCAAGGGTATGCATAGGCCCATCCTGTTGTCGCCGGGCAAGTATCCTCGCTGCCCGATGTTTTCCGATTCCCGGAAGCAGGACAAGATCTTCTTGCGAGGCCCTGTTAATCGCCATTGGCTTTCCCAGGAAAAAGGAGAGCTGCGGAGGCAAGCGCTCTTCCCTTTCGCCCCTCTGCCCTGCCCCTTTAGCTGTACTCTGGATTCTAACCAGGTTGCCAACCCTCATCCCCTCTGCAGAGTGATCGTCAACAAAAAATTGAAAAGATGCGGACGAGTCGCAGGCCAACAGGAAAGCACCAAATAAAAAAAGGACAAGCATGCGCCTGTCCTTTACTGGTCGATCTTTGTTTCCGGCAGCCATAAATTCGATACATCAGTCCTTTATTTCATCATGCATGAGCTTGTAATTGATCGAATCAAGAAGCGCCTGCCAACTCGCCTCAATAATATTGACCGACACGCCGACTGTTCCCCAGCGGTTGTCCTGGTCCTTGCTTTCAACTAAAACCCGAACCTTGGCCCCGGTCCCATATTCTCCGGAAAGCACCCGTACCTTGTAATCAATCAGCTCCATATCCTCAAGGCTGGGATAAAAACGGATTAAGGCCTTGCGCAGGGCATTGTCAAGGGCATTGACCGGGCCGTCACCCATGGACGCGGTGTGCACTTCACTGCCCCCGACGTAGAGCCGGATGGTTGCCTCGGTCACAGGTGGCTTATCCATCTGAAATTTATGGTTCATGACCCGGAACCCCTCGATGACGAAAAACTTACGCTGCAGGCCCAGGGCCCGGCGCATCAGCAGTTCAAAACTTGCCTCCGCCGCTTCATACTGATAGCCCTGATTTTCAAGCTCTTTAAGCTCCTTGATAATTGAAGACATCAGCGGGTCGTCGGGGTTCAGATGCAATCCATATTTTTGGGCTTTATGTAACACGTTGGAGCGGCCGGCCTGGTCGGAAATCAAGATCCTGCGGATATTCCCCACCTTTTCCGGCTCAATATGCTCATAGGTCAGCGGGTTGCGCTGAACTGCACTGACGTGGATGCCGCCCTTATGGGCAAAAGCGGATTCACCGACATAAGGCTGGTATCGGTTATGGGGCAGATTTGCAAGCTCATCAACCAGACGGGACGTCAAATAGAGCTGATCAATATGCTTGCCGACCTCGCACTCCAGCCCCATTTTAAAGACCAGGGCGGGAATTATCGACGTAAGGTTACCGTTTCCGCATCGCTCTCCATAGCCATTGATGGTTCCCTGAACATGAGAGGCCCCAAGCGAGATCCCCATCAAGGCATTGGCAACAGCGGTTTCCGAATCATTGTGTGGATGGATTCCGATGCGGACATCGCTGTTTATCTCTTCCAGATATTGTCGTACCCTCTCGATGATAGGTGGAATCTCATGGGGGAGAGTTCCGCCGTTTGTGTCGCAGAGAACCAGGGTTTCAGCACCTCCGGCTACGGCACGGGCAAGGGTTGCCAGGCAGTATTCACGATTATTTTTAAACCCATCGAAAAAATGTTCCGCATCATAGATTAAATGCTCTACCCGTGACCGGAGAAAAGCCAATGAGTCTTCAATAATGAGCAGATTATCTTCAAGCTCAATGCGCAGGGCATCATGGACATGAATATCCCAGCTCTTTCCGAAAATCGTTATCGCCGGGGTTTTTGCCGCCAGCAATGCCGCAAGATTGGGATCCTTGTCGGCCGGATTCTGAAAATGGCGGGTTGAGCCGAACGCGGTCAGCCTGGCATGCCCCAGTTCCACATCCTGCATGGCCTTGAAGTATTCGATGGACTTGGGATTTGAACCCGGCCATCCTCCTTCAATATAATCAATACCCAGCTTGTCAAGCTGCCTGGTTACCCGGATCTTGTCATCAACGGAGAGGTTAAAACTCTCAGCCTGGGTACCGTCCCGAAGGGTGGTATCATAAATCTCAATGGTCTGGGTCATATTATAACTCTTCTTCAGTCGGCATATTTTCTTTGTCCAGGGCGAATGCATCATGTAATGCCCGCACGGCAAGTTCGGTATATTTTTCAGCGATAACACAGGAAACTTTAATTTCAGACGTTGAAACCATTTCCATATTTATCCCCTCATTCGCCAGGATCTGAAACATTGTTGAAGCAATGCCTGAATGATTGCGCATGCCAACACCGACAATGGAAATTTTAGCAATATCCATATCTCCGGTCACAGATTCAGCCCCAATTTCACGACAGACCCTCTGAAGGATTTCCATGGCCCGGCCGTAATCAGTGCGTATAACGGTAAAGGTCATGTCGGTCAGGTGACTGTCACTGGTGTTTTGGATAATCATGTCGACAAGAATGCCGGCATCCGATATGGGAAGGAATATTTTCGACGCAATTCCCGGCTGATCAGGAACATGTTTAATGGTAATTCTCGCTTCATTTTTATTATATGTCACACCGGAGACCAGCATGGATTCCATTATTTTATCCTCCTCTACAACCCAGGTTCCCTCATTTTGCGTAAACGTTGATCGAACATGCAAGGGCACGCCATACCGTTTTGCCAGCCCCACTGACCTGATATCCAGGACCTTGGCGCCAAGACTTGCAAGTTCAAGCATCTCATCATAACTGATCTTGTCAATTTTCCGTGCCTTGGAACAGATATTCGGATCCGTCGTATATACCCCTTCTACATCGGTAAAAATTTCACAGGCATCGGCCTCAAGGGCGGCAGCCAGGGCAACGGCCGTTGTATCGGATCCGCCTCGGCCAAGGGTCGTAATATCTCCCTCTTCGGTTACCCCCTGAAACCCGGCAATGGTAACGACCTTACCGGCATCAAGATTTTTTTTGATTTTTTCCGTATCAATACTCCTGATTCGGGCCTTGGTGTGCATATCATCCGTTCGAATTGCCACCTGGTCACCTAAAAAAGAAACGGCCTCGCAACAGGCTTCTTTGATGGCCATGGCAAACAGGGCAATGGTGACCTGTTCCCCGGTTGACAGCAGCATGTCCATTTCCCGGTGATTGGGTATCTTTTGAATATCCCGGGCAAGACCGGTCAACCGGTCGGTTTCCCCGGACATGGCCGACAGCACAATCACCATCTGATTGCCCTGCTGCCGGCACTGAAGAACTCTTTTTGCAACCGCCTTGATTTTTTCCGTGGATCCAACCGAGGTTCCACCAAATTTCTGCACGATAAGCGCCATGTTTTCTACCGAATATATCTATTTTCCAGTGATCATCGGTAAGCCTGGAAAAGTTAAAAAAACCATGTAATAATTCACCAAGGGCAGTGTTTTGGGATCAAGCCCAAGGCCCGTACGGGTTCACCAGTGCTCCAGATTCGTCCAGGTCAGCCAACGAATCTTCTAATTCGCCTCTATCTATGAGGCGGTCTGATCGGACGAAGATTGGGGGCGGATGAACTCGTACAAAAAACACGATCATCACAATGACGGCTCACCGCTGCCGTCAAAACAAAAATTGTCTTTCAATGCAAATCAATGTAAGAAAGATAAGTCGTAAAATGTAAACCGTATTTCTATTTTTGCAAGCCTATTTAACCGCTACCAGGATTCCGTTCTTGAAAACTCATCCTAATATCTCATGTCCCGTCTCAAGGCACCGCCTGCACATCGTTCTTGTTGAACCCGAGATACCACCAAATACCGGTTCAATCGCCCGATTATGCGGGGCCACAGATACGGTTCTTGATCTCGTCCATCCCCTTGGATTTTCTACTGATGACAAGCACTTAAAGAGAGCGGGCCTTGATTACTGGAAATTTGTCACCATCCGGCACTGGCCTGATTTTGAAACATTTCTGGAAGCGCAGGAAGAAAACAACTTATTTTTCTTTTCGACCAAGACGGATCACTCGTATGTTGAGGCCTCTTTTCATCCCGGCATCCGCCTTATTTTTGGTAAAGAGACAAAGGGGTTGCCCGAAGAAATTCTTGCGCTGTACCGGGAGCGCTGTTATACCATTCCCATGCAAAATTCCAATATTCGCAGCCTCAATCTTGCCATGAGTGCCGGTATTGTTTTGTATGAAGCCCTGCGCCAGATTGAAGCATAATCACGATACAGGCATAATTTTTTTCCGGCGCCCTAAAAATTCTATCATTTTTTTCAAATCCGAGGAGAACACCATGCCAGAGAGGATTTATAATTTCAGTCCCGGACCGGCCACCCTACCCTATTCGGTGCTGCAGGAAGCAGCAGTCGATATAGTCAACTATCATAATACAGGCATTGGTCTGATTGAGCTGAGTCACCGCAGCAAGGAATTCATGGCCGTTGCCGAGGAGACGGAAAAGCTTATTCGGCAGTTACTTAATGTTCCGGATAATTACAAGGTTCTTTTTCTCCAGGGCGGCGCCTCATCCCAGTTTTTCATGATTCCCATGAACCTCCTGGGAAAAGGCAAAACGGCGACCTACCTCAACACCGGTACCTGGTCAAAAAAGGCAATTAAAGAGGCCCGTCTTTTTGGGGACATCGAGGTTGCCTATTCCAGTGAGGACACCACGTTCAACAGGGTGCCCCGAGACGATGAATATACGGTTGCCCCGGAGAGTGAATATCTCTACTTTGTCTCCAATAATACGATATACGGAACCCAGTTTGCGCAGATGCCGAAGACGAAAACCATGCTTGTTGCCGATATGTCGTCTGATATATTGTCACGACCGGTGGATATTGACAAATTCGGCATTATTTTCGCCGGGGCGCAGAAAAACATGGGTCCGGCCGGAGTAACCCTTGTTCTTGTCCGTGATGACCTGCTTGATAAAACGCCGGACGCCGTGCCCACCATGCTCCGTTACAAAACACATGCCGACAAAGGATCCATGTTTAATACGCCGCCCTGCTTTGCCATCTATTGCGTCGGTCTGGTCATGCGCTGGCTTCAGGAACAAGGAGGAGTGGCGGCAATGGAAGAGAGAAACCGCCGTAAGGCCGGGCTTTTGTATGATGCCATTGACGTGACGGATTTTTATCGGGGACATGCTGAAAAGGACTCCCGCTCGCTTATGAATATCGCCTTCAATCTTCCAACTCCGGAGCTGGAGGCAAAATTTATTGACGAGGCCGCAGAGGTCGGATTCAACGGACTGAAAGGACACCGTTCAATTGGTGGCTGCAGGGCATCTATCTATAATGCCTTTCCGGAAGAAGGGGTTGCAGAACTGGTTGATTTCATGGCTGATTTTGCTAAGAAAAACAGTTGATCCTTCCTGTACAGCAACACGTATAACGTATGCAGTATGAAGGAACCATTATCCGGCCGCCCAGCGAGGCTAATTCCATTATTCTCCAGGTGAGCATCGGCTGTTCTCATAACCATTGTACCTTTTGCGGGGCCTACAAAGATAAAAAATTTCGTCTTCGGGATGAGGGTGCAATTGACCGTGATATTGATTTTGCCGGCCGGTATTGCCGCCGGCAAAAAACACTTTTTCTTGCCGACGGTAATGTCCTTGCCCTGCCCCACCGGTTCCTGGTTGTCCTGTTCAACAAAATTCGGCACAAGCTTCCCTGGGTGCGACGGATTTCCATGTATGCAGGAGGTCGAGATATCCTGAACCGTTCCGTAGACCAGCTTGCCGAGTTAAAAAAGCTTGGACTTGGACGTCTGTACATGGGGCTTGAAAGTGGTCATGACCCCACCCTTGTTGCCGTGAAAAAAGGCGCTACCGCCGAAGAAATGGTTACCGCCGGCAGGCGCGTTCGGGCAGCGGCCATTTTCCTCTCCGTCACCTGCCTGCTTGGCCTTGCCGGAGACCAGCAGGTGGCCTCCCTTGCCCATGCCAAAGACACCGCCGATGTACTCAACCGTATGCAGCCATCACAGATTGCGATTCTCACCCTGATGCTGCTTGACAACACCGAACTCGAAAAAAAGGCCCAAAGAGGAAAATTCAACCTGCCCGGCAAACACCAACTCTTTCATGAGCTTCGTACCCTGATTGCCGGTTTGTCCGATTTCAGAACCCTTGTGCAGGCAAATCATTCCTCCAACTATTTTCAGCTTGACGGACGCCTGCCCAGGGACAAAGAAAAATTTCTGTTCATCATTGATCAGGCCCTGTCAGGAGCCATCGGCATCAGGCCGGAGTATCTCCGCGCCTTATAAGTAGCTAGTCATCACAATTTTCCGGAGTAGAATCAGTCATGTCACATTCATCAAAAACAGACCTGAAAAATCTGACCCAGGAAGAACTGGTCACCTTTGTAGAATCTCTCGGCCAACCCGCTTTTCGCGGTCGTCAGATTCTGGCCTGGATATATCGTCCCGGCGTGACGGATTTTTCTGAAATGACCGATCTTGCCAAAGAGTTTCGCGCCATGCTTCCACAGCACGCATATCTTTCCAGGTTTGAGGATCCGGTTATCGAAAAATCCGTGGACGGAACGGTAAAATTCGGTTTTAGCCTTGATGATGGTCGGATGATTGAATCGGTCTTCATTCCGGAAGAAGAACGAAATACGCTTTGCGTATCTTCACAGGTGGGGTGTGCCATGGGATGCAGGTTTTGTCTGACCGGATCCATGGGATTTACACGCAATTTGACGGCAGCTGAAATTATCAATCAGGTCTGTGCTGTTCGTGATTATGCACTGGAGACAGGGAAAGGAAGGTTGACCAATATTGTTTTCATGGGTATGGGGGAGCCGCTTGCCAATATGGATAATTTACTGGACGCCCTTTCCATCCTGACCGAACAACGGGGACTTGATTTTTCCAGTCGACGCATCACCGTTTCCACATGCGGTCTGGTTCCGCAAATGATCCGACTGGGCAAAGAGACAAATGTAAACCTGGCCATTTCCCTGCACGCAGCCGATGATAAAACGCGAGCGGCGATCATGCCGGTCAATGACCGTTATCCCATCGACGAACTCATTGCCGGCTGTAAACAGTTTCCGCATAAAAAACGTCAACGGATAATGTTTGAGTATACCTTGTTGAAGGATATCAATGACAGCGATGAGAATGCCGATCAGCTTGCCGTTTTGCTGAGCCATATTCCCTGCAAAATCAATCTGCTCTCCATGAATCCGGCGCCGGGATCCCCATATACAAGCCCGCCAAGAAGCAGAATCCTTTCCTTTCAGAAAATTCTTCGTGACAAGGGGTATTCAACCTTTATTCGGCAAAGCAGGGGTGCGGACATATCAGCTGCCTGCGGGCAGCTTGCGGATAAGAAAAGAAAATGACAAGAAAAGAAAAAGAGAGGTTATGAGCGTTGCACGGTGATGTTACAGGCATCAAAAGCCGCCATGGATTCACAGCGGTTGATCGCGGTTGCAAATTTTTGCTCCAGTCTGTTGGCCTGAATAACGTTCCAGGCGCACTCAACTACACCGGCGGCGATCTTATCCCGAGTCACTTCATTGGAACAGTGAATTCTACCGTCTACATAATCAAAAATATCCTTGAAGGGATCAAGAAAAGGATACGCTTCAAGATTGTTGATAAACTCCTGCTTAAGCAGGACTATCGGCTCTGATTTTGTCTTTTTCCGTACCAACAGGATAAAGTGGTGTAAAAACTCTTCCAGAGCGCGATCAAGCTCTGTTATTTTAATATCCGTGCCCGGTATATTGCTTGGAGGTGGAACAGTCCGTGGATCGCGCAGCAGCTGTTCTTTTTGAAAATGACCAATGGAAAAAAGAGCCGGTGTTGATTGCAGCAGCTTAAGCAACTTGTTATAGCTGTTATCCGACGGATCCAGCCCACCTTTTCCCCAGGAATAGGATCCACCGAGACGTTTCCCTTTATGCAGGAACAATAGTGCCCGTTCCCGGCGCCCTATGAGGTTTACCCGGACAAAACCAAAGATTTTTTTTGCATTTAAGCGAAAGAGCAGATCCGGCAATCGAATATCAACGGATTGTAATTCCTTCTGCGCCCGTTTAAAGGGCGGTATCTGGCCCCAGAAAAAAATAGCATTTGGTTCAAGAAAATAAACGGTGACTAAAAAATTGCTTGTGGCTAACGACTGGAGGACGGGATCCATTTCCCTGGTTGTATAGGCCTGCTCTCCGTTTCTCTGGATAACTCCCCGAATGATTTCATGTTCATCAAAATAAACAAGAACCTCCTGCCCGGCTGATTGACAATAGAGACAGCCGGAACCGATTTCACCCTGTAAGTGCTCAACAAATCTATCAATGGTCAGATAATAACTGTTGAGTCCGGCTAAATATGGCTGTTCCTCTGGGATAAGCATAAAAAACAGGTTCCTGAAAAAGACTGCTGTAAAAGTTAGATGCGGTTAATCAATAAAGGTGCACAGTAGATATTTTTTTCCCCTCTGGAAAACAAATTAAGCATATCATTATCGTTGTCTGACCGACGGGGGGCGCCCTCGTTGCGCTGCCGCTACATGAGCCGGATAAACTTCAAGAGTGGCAACAATGATTAAAATTCCGAATGTCGGGAGAACAAGGATAATCCTGCCTGCCGGTAAAGATCTTTTTACTCAACAACCTTTCGCATTACATCATAATCAGCATCAGAGGCTGAAACAAAAGAGGTAAGTCCCATGGCCTGCAGGACTTCACTATTCCGAGGCAGCTTGAGAATCGCTTTCTGCAAAGAAATTTTTACATTTTGCGGTAGGTTTCTATTGACGGAAAAGGCCCAGTTGGGCAGCCATGCCGTTTCTTTTATGGAGGTAATGGAACCCGGCATGATAAACTGATCAGCCTTGTGCAAAGCGGATTCACGAATAAAACCGGCATCAACATCACCTATGCTTACCGAGATGATCACATTTTCCTGCCTGTTGTCCGCCGCCACACTGAGTTGACAGTCCTTATCAACATTTATCCCGTTTTCTCTGAGCGTCAGTTTCTGCGAAAGATAGCCACCGGCGGATGTTTTGCCGACAATCATGATATTCTTTCCTTTCAGGGCGGATAATTTTGTGATACCTGAATCAGGTCTGGTAATAATAATACCGCGAAATTTATCACCGCCCTTTCCCTTGACCGCTCTGGCAAGAACCTCATGCGCGGATGCCACATTAACATAGACTAAGGGATTTTCATAGCCTATGGCGATGCTCCCTTTCAAAAGACGTGTTTCATAATCGGCAAAGTTATCGGTTAAAACAGGGTGGATGACAAGTCCGGTCTGCTTGCTGAGATAATCGGCCAGAGGCGTCATCATTGCGGTTAATTTTTCAGGAAAATATCGTGGCAGTATAGATAATTTATATTCCTGGGCAAAAACGGTGGTACTGCATAAAGAGCAGAGAAGCAAGGCAAGGATAACTAATTTTTTCATTGTATATCTTTTCAACATGTTCGAGATGAGAGTGAATATTGCAAGCACCAAAAGAATTTAGCACCCAATATTCGAAAGATAGCGGTTCAATTTGCCGGTTCAGGTAAAGATGATGATACAGGAAGACCTGCCGCCCTGCGTACGACATCATAATCACTGTCCTGGGCAGGTCGGAACTTTTTGATGCGCAATGCCCTGAGAACCGGGCTGTTATCAGGAATTTTCCGTATGGCCTTGATTATTTTTTCCTTATCAGCTGCAGCCACAGTACGTTTTACGGAGAGTGCCCAGTTGGGCAGCCATGCCGTATAGGCCAGGACCCTGATGGAACCGGCAGGGACAAACTGATCAGCCTTATGCAGGGCGGATTCGCGAATAAAGCCGGCATCTACATCGCCGGTAAATACGGAAAAAATAACATTTTCCTGCTTGTTTTCCGGTGCCTCTTCAAGTTGACAGTCTTTTGTAATATCAATGCCTTTATCGAGCAGGGACAATTTTTGCGAAAGGTAACCACCGGCACTGGTATAACCGACAATGGCGATTTTTTTCCCTTTCAGATCCATGAGCGAATGCAATGGGCTACTTGCCGCCGTAATGACAATTCCTCGAAATTTATCGCCGTTTTTTCCCTTGACCGCCATGGCCACAGCTTCATGGGACTTGGATGCAAGAACATATATATAAGGATTTTCAAAACCTATGGCAACTTTTCCTTCAATCAGGGCCTTTGTATACTGATCAAACGTCATGGCCATGGTCGGAGTGATATTCAGCCCTGTTTTGGTCTTTAAATAGTCAACCAACGGGGTTATTCTCTTGTAAATTTCCTCGGTGGAGTATCTCGGCAGCATGGAAAGCTGATAGTCGGCGGCGATTGCCTGGTGGATGGTGGCCAACAATAAACCGCAGGTGAAGAGTATGACAAAAAAATTTGAACGCAACATGATCTCAGCCTCTTATTTTTTCAAACGATCCATGGCAGCCTTCACCGAATAACGCATTCGTTCAAAGGCAACGGCAAGTTCTCGCATTTCACGAGGACCGCGTGGGGTAATAGTCAAATCCATTTCACCAAGGCTGATCCGGTTCGCCATGTCCGTCAACTGCCGGGTAGGTTTGGTGATGGACCTGGTCAGCAGCAGAAAGATGACAAATCCGATGAACAGAACTCCTCCCACTAAGGAAAGCGTCAGGGGCGAGAGCAGAACATTGCGAATGGTATCATTTATTTCAGACACATAGACGGCGACATGCGCTTCACCTTCCTTGTTGGGTAAGGCAATAACATGGTCAAACACTATCTGCCCACCAACTGAAATCTGCTTGCTTTTCTCCTGCATTCCGGCCGAAAGAGTATTGGCCTTGATGATGGTTTTAGGGAATCCTTTTTTCTTGACCTCCATGACGAATTGCCTGTCAAATTTATTGAGATCACTGAAAAAACCGGCAATTACAATGCCTCGCTTATTGGTCACGGCGGCATAGGCAACTCCCGGCAACGCGCTCGTCCTCTGAGCCTCCTTGTTGACCTGCAGGTAATTTCGCACAAGCAACGGCTTTTGAATGACCCCGGCAAAGGATTTAGAAATAGCAATGGTTCGAAGTTCAATCTGCTGATTGATAATCTCCGGGATATATTTAAGATACAGGTAGGAAAATGTGCCGCTGATGACAAAAAAACCGGTAACAAGCGTCAATAAAAGATAGGCGCTGATAGGCCATCCTTTGCCCCCGCCTGATGTTGCGGTTGCAGCTGAAGCCTGGGATGACGGCGCTTGATTAATTTCCCGGCTGCCTCCGCCGGTAGAGTCGGATTTCACCTTGGGCTCTTCTACAGCCGGCTTTTCCTTTGCGGCGGATGTATTTTTCGATGGCTTTTTGACAACGATGATATGACCGCATTCCCGGCAGGAGAATCTTGCACTCTCGCCCTTGATTTTCATTTCATCTATATTGTATTTTTTTGCACAATCTTCACAGATAACAAGCATTGTGGAAATTCCTCCCTCTCTTACTTCACATCTTAACGGCTATTCTTTGTGGATTACATTCGATTGTAAAAGGCACTTGGTTGAAAAATAAAAACATTTCCCACGGGCATCATCAATGTACGGGAAAATCCTTCGGATCCAAGGCCTATTACTTTATATGCTCTGGTAAAGATTTGGTCAATTTTTTTTAAAAAAAAACTCAACGTCACCAAAGGCGGCGTTGAGTAAAAAGACGCATAGAGCAATACCGGCGGTAGTATACCCTCATCCCGGATATACACACTTCACTTTTCCGACTTCCAATCTACCTGATTACC
>WGCP01000370.1 GCA_015493715.1 Desulfobulbaceae bacterium | reverse complement strand
GCATATTGATCCATGCTGAGCAACTCCTTTCCTCCCTGGTTATGGTTTTTCCTCCTACCATAACACCGGGACGATTCTGTGCTCGGGGTGGTCAATTTTCGGTTAGCACAACACCTCTTTCCTGGTCATTTTTAGGTTAGCACAACCAGTCCATCTTCCCTGCATCTAAGGCCGGAGGATAAGCAATATCGATTTTACAAAAAAACTCCCGAAACCCTGTCAAGGAAAAAATAAGCGTTAATTCATTATTTTCGCTGAATAGTTACGAAAAAAATAGCATAAAACGGCAAAAGAAAGCAAGAGGCATAGAAAACCAGAGAGACAACAAAAAAGGCTCTACCCCACTATTACTGGGATAAAGCCTTGTTTTTTACTGGTGCCGGAGGTCGGAGTCGAACCGACATGAGCATAAGCTCGCTGGATTTTGAGTCCAGTGCGTCTACCAGTTTCACCACTCCGGCATTGGATGTGAAAGTGCCCCTTGTAATACTGCAGCATCCATTTTGCTGTCAAGAAGAAAGCGCATTTCCTTCTGTCGTTAAACCATTTTCATCTCAATCCATGAAATTTATTTTTTAAGGCAGAAGCAAGGGCATGATGCAGGGGGCGAGAGAAAAGTTATTCAGTTCAAACGCCCCGATATCAAAACCTTTTCGTCTCGGTCGGGACAGACCGCGTTGATCGGTTGTAACCTGTGCTAGAAAAATTCCGGCATCAATGGCAGGACTTCCCGGTTTAAGGGCCATGGTTGGAGTCGGGCCGCCGTTATAGCGCAAGGACGCCAGCATGGGATCATGGTCGAAAATATCATCGGGCCGGATAAAAAGACCGCATGTCGTGCCGCTGTCCAGATTGCCGCCTTTCGAGATGAGGCCGCTCTGCAGCAAACAGTTGCCTGCCGCATTACCGGCAATAATGGTATTGGTCAGAATAAGGGTGTTGTCATTATATATTCCACCTCCTCCTTTGTCCGCCGAATTTCCGGCAATGGTGCAGTGGAGAAGGTTGGCACTGCCGGAATTACGAATAGCGCCGCCCGGCAGGCTGTTGGCTCCCGAGGAAGTATTGGCAAAAAAGGTTGTGTTGGTCAGGAGGATGGTGCCCCTGTTGACAATGCCGCCGCCTCCCCTGCCGGTGTTATGATGCAGGGTGGCTGCCGCTACCTGCAGATGGCCGTTAACATCATTATAAACAGCGCCACCGAGGCCGGCATCATTATCATGCAGGTTTGTGTCCCTTATTGAGCAAGATCCATTATTATAGATACCGCCGCCGTTATCACTTGTCCCGGAAAGAGTATTGCCGGAGATCACAACATGGTTTATCACCAGTCGTCCCTGGTTGCGCAGGCCGCCGCCACTGTGTGCAGAGCCGTCGGAAGGTAGCTTTCCGTTAATGATGGAGAGCCCGGACAGGGAAACGACCGTATCCGGACCGAAAATATCAAAAACCCGATCAAGACCGGTGGCATCGATGAATGTTTTGTCGGCTCCGGACCCGATAATATGGACGGAATCGGTAATATCCAGATCTCCGCTTCCAGCCTGATCTTCATCCCGACCTGTCAGGCTGAGGCGATAGGTCCCTGAACCAAGGATGATGCGGTCATCACCGGCCAGTGCATTTGCCTCTTCTATGGCGCTGCGGAGTGTGCAGTAGGGCAGGACCGCTGGAATAATAATAACCAGATAGGCCACACAAAGGCCGTTGCCGGGTGTGAGGTCGTTGACATCAAATCCGGAGTTGACCGTAAATGTGGCGGCCTGTGTGGGTATCGATTGCAGGAAGCTAAGAACGAGAAAGAGGAACAGGGAGACAGGAGAGTGGCATGAACATGGTCCCAACATTTGCATGGCGGCCCTTTGGTGGGATACAGATTCAGATTTCACGTTATGAAAGGGGGTGTATACATATTCCCCCATGTATTCCTCTGCATACTCTGAACCCAAAACAACATCCGGTAGTGGAAACTTTTTCCCCGTGATTCGTTAACGACACGGTGGAAATAAAATTATGTACAGCGTGTACAATAGATGAAAGAATGATGTATTGCAACCGTCACTTTCCAGGCCAAAAAAATGCGGAGCGGATTGTTTCTACAAAAGAAGCAATTGACAGTCTGCTGAGCGCCAGGTAGAGTTGCGCCCCTGTCTGTGGCTGTGTCTCTACCCCCTTGTGTGTTGCGTTTATGATCATCTCTCTGCTTGCCGGATGCATATTTTTAGTCGCTGGTTTTGTCCAGGGGCTGACCGGGTTTGGTTCCGCTCTGGTGGCGATTCCCCTGTTAAGCCTGATCCTTGATATTAAGGCTGCAGTGCCCCTGTGTATTCTCAACGGACTGATTATCACCATTTACCTTGTCCTGCATCTTCGACGGCATCTGGACCGGGCAAAGATCCTGCCGCTCGTTGTTGGCTCCATTCCCGGCGTCTTTGTGGGAGCGACTCTGTTGCAGCGGGTTGATGCCGGTATCATTCGTTTCTGCATCGGATTGTTACTTATCTGTTACAGCCTCTATAATCTGCTTGTCCGACCCCGTCCTCTGGGACTTTCACGGGCATGGGGATATGCGGCGGGATTTCTGACCGGAGCCATCGGCGCGGCATTCAGTGCCGGTGGACCGCCGACGATTATCTATACGACATTGGCCGGCTGGAAGAAGGAGGAAATCAGGGCAACGTTGAGTGGTTTTTTTGTGGCAAACGGCATCGTCACGGCTGTTGTACACGCAGTTACCGGTGTCTCTACCTTGGCAACGGTGCGGATTTTTCTGGTGACTGCGCCTTTTGTTCTTCTGGGCACGGTTGCTGGATCCCACGTAACCGGCAAGATCAACCAGCAGGCATATCTACGTATTATTTATACTTTTCTTGTCGTTATGGGAATAATGATGATCCTACAATAAAGTGGATTTCATCCGCTTTATTTCACCTTTTCATTGTTTTTCAGTTGATGGTTACCAGACGTCTGAGGTTGATGGAAGTCGGAAGGCGACTGGTTGTATGCTTGTACTCCCTATAGTGGCGTAGAACCGTACGCACATAGTTAATGGTTTCTGGAATACGGGGAATAGCGCCAAGACGGGCAACCCGGCCCGGCCCGGCATTGTATGCAGCGAGGCTGAGCCGGATGTTGCCGGAAAATGTATCGAGCAGGTTGCGGAAATAGCGGGTACCGGCGGAAATATTCTGATAGGCGTCAAAGGGATCGGTCACCTGCAGGTCTCTGGCCGTTTCCGGCATGAGTTGCATAAGGCCCTGGGCACCGTGTGAAGAAACGGCAAACTGGTTGAAATTGGATTCAGTTTTAATAATTGCCTTGATCAGCAGGGGATCGATCTGATGCTCCATTGAGGCGTGGAGGATATGGTTTTCCAGGCGCGATGTATTCATCGGCATATGCATAGTGCGCTGCCGGTGTTGCCTGGCGACATGGGAAAGACGGACCCGAGGCCTGGATTGCACGCTGCTCTGATGTTCCGGCAGTTTTATCGCCCTTGCCCGCGCATCACTTGGAACATTGGTGTAATGACGCAATCCCTGACTGTCGACATAAGTATACAGGGTGGCTTGCGCAACTACGGGCAGAGTCAGGGCGACGAGCACAAGAATCAGGATACGCATGGATATTCTCTTCCGGTAGGCGGTTATTTTTGACGTTTTTCCCAGTCGGCCAGAAATTTTTCCATACCTATGTCGGTCAGAGGGTGTTGAGCTAATTGGGTAATGACCTTGTACGGAATCGTTGCGATATCTGCGCCCATAAGTGCGGATTCAACCACATGCATGGGGCTGCGGACCGAGGCGACAATGACTTCGGTAGTGAATCCGTAGTTGCGCAGGATTGTCATAATGTCGCCGATGAGGTCCATGCCGTTTTGAGAAATATCATCAAGACGACCAACAAAAGGGCTGACATAGGTTGCCCCGGCCTTGGCGGCAAGCAGGGCCTGGGATGAGGAAAAAACCAGGGTCACATTTGTTTTAATATTTTCAGCGCTCAAGCGTTTGACCGCCTTGATGCCTTCCATAATCATCGGCACCTTGACGACGATATTGTCATGGATCTTTGCCAGCTCACGAGCCTCGGTAACCATGCCTTCCGCATCCAGACTGACGACCTCTGCGCTTATCGGCCCGTCGACAATGGCGCATATATCTTGTAAAATTTCGGAAAAAGGACGTTGTTCTTTGGAGACAAGCGACGGATTGGTGGTTACGCCGTCAACCATCCCCAGTTCAAGACCCTTTTTAATCTCGTCAATATTTGCGGTATCGATAAAAAATTTCATTCTTGTCCTCCCGATTCACGGGTAAAGGTATCGCAGCATTTTTCACTGCAGAAATAGTAGGTTTTTCCTTTGTGGCGCAGTCTGATGGCCTGTCCCTTCGGAACAAGGGTGTGGCAGACCGGATCTTCCATCAAGATATCCTTGACCTCCGAAGACTTGGATTGGTCATGACGGCTTTTCGGTTTTTTGTTCCTCGGTCCGTTAAAAAGCCGCCAGGCGATATAAAACAGTACCGCAAGGATGAAAAGTCGAACCGGACTCATCTATTGCGCCTGCAGGCTGCAGAATTGTGTTGGTGTCTGCATATACACATAGCTCTATTATAGCCGTGGGAAAGGAAAAGTCTAATTCAATTTCATGCCTGCCTGAAAAAAAATGAAAAGAAGAATGGTTCCTCAATCCAGCATGGTTGCCGGTGATTGGCTTGTTAGTGGCGGGATTAGGAGGCAATCGGGAAAACCTGGTGGATGACGGCCGCAGCAGGATCGTTAAGGAGGTGTCTTTTTAAGGCGGTCATAGTGAGGTGAAGGGTAGGATGTTCGAGTTTCGGGGCCAGTCCGGCAAGGGGAGTCAGGACAAACATCCGGCTGTGCATCCGGGGATGTGGAACTACCAGGAGAGGGTCGTCAATAATGAGATCATCATAGAGCAGAAGATCAAGATCCAGAGAACGGTCCTGATGGCCGGTCGCATCGGGGTCACGTTGGCGGCCGAATTCCCGTTCAATACGCAGAAGCAGGGTCAGCAATTCCATGGGAGACAGACTGGTCTGCAACTCGCCCACGGAGTTGATAAACCAGTTTTTTGATTCCATATCAACCGGTCGGCTACGATAGCATGTGGATAGCCGCTGCAGGCGTACGGCAGAGTCCCGGCCAAGTCGTTGCCAGGCCTGATGCAGGATATGCAGGGAATCGCCGAGGTTGGAACCAAGACCGATCCAGGCGGTAGAGAGATTTCGTTTGTTCAAAGGAAAAGGGTGATGCGGCAGGATTGGGGTCCGGAAAGGCCGGGGTTCTTCATCCCCGGCCGGATATAAGCTGTTAGAAATCAGCCAGGCCCAGAACATCAAACATGGTATAGAGACCCTTGTTTTTGTCAGTGACCCAGGCGGCGGCAACGGCTGCCCCGCGCGCGAAATTATCGCGTGAATGGGCGCGGTGGATAAGTTCGATCCGTTCCCCGGCCCCGGCAAAATAGACGGTGTGTTCCCCCACGATATCACCGGCCCGGATGGTCTGGATGCCGATTTCTTTGTCCGAACGTTCCCCTATGATTCCATGGCGCTCGTACACACCTACTTCCGCCAGATCCCGTCCCAGGCCGTTTGCCGCCATTTCACCAAGCTTGAGCGCCGTTCCGGAAGGGGCATCCTTCTTCATTCGATGATGGGCCTCGACGATTTCAACGTCATAGGCATCGCCAAGGATAGCCGCTGTTTTCTCCACCAATTTAAAAAGGACGTTGACGCCGACAGCCATATTCGGGGCCTGAACACAGGGAAAGCTGCCCTCGGCAAGATGTTTGAGCTCGGCAAGTTCGTCACTGCTTAACCCGGTGGTACCGATCACCATGGCAGTGTTGTGCGCTGCTGCAATTTTCGCAAATTCGATGGAGGCCTTGTGAAAAGTAAAGTCGATGATGACATCACCCTGATCAATGACGGATTCAAGACCGGGCGATATGATGACTCCGGTGGTTCCAAAACCGCCGTTTTCGCCGACATCCTTACCGACAGCGGGGCTATTGGGTTGTTCAAAGGCCGCCGCCAATTCCAGATCGGGATTCCGTCCGACCATGTAACTAATGCGCTGACCCATTCTGCCGGCTGCTCCGGCTACGATTACCTTTGTCATGTTTATTATTCCCAACTTATTGTTAACATTGCTGATGTTCCGGTTACAGCAACCCCACTGTTTTCATTTCCGCTGTCAGCTTTTGGGTGGAGGGTGCATCCATTTCGGTCATGGGCAGCCGAACCTCGCCGGATTTGATTGTGCCCATCAGTTCCAGCGCCTTCTTGGCGGGCGCCGGACTGGGATAGCAGAACATGGTGCCCATCAGGCCAAAGAGTCGGTAGTGGATTTCGTTGGCCTTTTTCAGGTCACCCTTTAACGCCGCCTCCATCATCGTCGCCATGTCATTTGGTTTGATGTTTGAGGTAACGGAGATAACCCCTTTGCCGCCGACAAGCACCGTGGGCATGCAGGTAAAATCGTCACCGGAAAGCAGGATGAAATCATCCGGACAGCGACGGATAATCTCACTGATCTGGTTCAAGCTGCCGCCGGCCTCCTTGATGCCGATGACATGGGGCAGCTCGGCCAGCCTGGCCACCGTCGCCGGCAGCATGTTGGTGACGGTGCGGCCGGGAACATTGTAGAGAACCATCGGAATATCGACCGCATCATGGATGGCCTTGAAATGCTGGTACAATCCCTCCTGGCTTGGTTTGTTATAATACGGAACAACGGACAGGACGGCATCGGCGCCACTTGCCTTGGCCGATTCCGTCAGTTCAATGGCCTCAAGTGTATTATTGGCCCCTGTTCCGGCAATCACCGGGATTCGACCGGCCACTATTTTAACCGTCAGTTCAATAACTCGTTTATGTTCATCAAAACCAAGGGTTGCCGATTCGCCTGTGGTGCCACAGGGAACAAGTCCGTGGATGCCGCCTTTGATCTGAAATTCAATCAGGTCGATTAGCCCCTGCTCATCAACCTTGCCGTCAAGCATGGGGGTGACAATGGCTGTAAGCGCACCTTGAATGGGTTGCATGGGGATTTCCTCCGTTCTGGTTTTGGTATTTTTTTCGAAAATAGCCCACGAAGTGTTGTCGCTTCGGGCTATTTTCATGGTTTGTTGTGGCCGGCAAATCCGCCCCGGCCATGCTGGTTTATGCCGCCAGGGCCTCTCCGTTAAGCTCTCCCCTGTAAATTACATGGGCCGGACCTTTGAGAAAGACATTGTCTGCACCGGCGTCACCGGCAAGATCAAAAGAGATGGTCAGTGAATCGCCGCCCGAGGTAATGATATCCACCGGTGATGCAGCCCGGCCGGTCAGGGCGGCGATAATGGCGGCCGCCGTTGCGCCGGTGCCGCAGGCCAGAGTCTCGTCTTCAACGCCGCGTTCATAGGTGCGGACCTTGAGTCCCTTGTCGGTACTGCCGACAAAGTTGACATTGGTCCCGGCCGGCATAAAGGCCTGGTGGTGACGAATCCTGCTGCCAAGACCGCAAACATCCGTGTTCTCCACATCTTCCACAAAGCAGACCGCATGTGGTACTCCGGTGTCGACGGAGTGCAGCTCAGTGGGTTCACCCTCAACCTCTATTGTCCGTCGCAGTTTCAGATCTTTTGGCGCCGTCATTCTAACGGCAACATTGATGTCGGAAACCGAGGCTTCAATGATACCGGCAATGGTTTCAAAGCGCATTCGGGCAGGCGCAATACCGTGCATGTAGGCAAAACGCGCTGCACAGCGGGCTCCGTTACCGCACATTTCCGCAACGGATCCATCGGCATTGAAAAATCGCCAGCGAAAATCCGCTGTTTCACTGTCTTCAATCAGGATCAAGCCATCGGCGCCGACGGAAAATTTGCGTCGACAGACCAGGGCGGCGAACTCGGCCATGGCCTTGGGGTGGATGGCGGGCCTGCGATGATCAATGATGATGAAATCGTTGCCCGTGCCACTCATCTTGACAAAGGGTATGGGGAAGTCGGCTATTTTCATGGCAGATTCAGAAGGCCTTCGCCTCGGATAAGGTCATCATAATCTTCACGTCGACGGATAATATGCACTTCATCACCATCAACCAGGACCTCGGCAGCCCGGGGGCGGGAATTATAGTTGGAGGACATGGTAAATCCATAGGCGCCGCTGCTCATGATCGCCAGCAGGTCTCCCTGTTGCACTTGGGGCAGTTTACGGTCCCTGGCCATGAAGTCCCCTGTCTCACAGATCGGGCCGACTACATCGACCACCTGCAAGGGCGCGTCGGTTTGTTTGACCGGCTGAATTTTGTGATAGGCGCCGTACAGCGTTGGTCGTGTCAGGTCATTCATGGCTGCATCAATGATAACAAACCGTTTTTCCTTTTCACCGCCTGAGTTGACCTTGGTATACTGTACTTCGGTAAGCAGAATACCGGCGTTGCCGACAATAACCCGGCCAGGCTCAAGGATCAGGGTGCAATCCATATTCTGCATCTCTTTGATGATCGACTCGGCATAGTCCTGGGGCGGGGGTGGTTCTTCATCATTATAGGTGATACCGAGTCCACCGCCGAGATCAAGATACCGGATGTCTATTCCCTTTTCCTGCAAACGGCCGACAAAATTCTTTACCTTATTCAGCGCTTCCAGGAAAGGTTCGATTTGGGTCAGTTGAGAGCCGATATGACAGCTGACGCCGAGGACTTCCACGTTGTCCATTGCATGGGCGCGGATATATTCGTCCAGCGCATCATCTACCGGGATACCGAATTTGTTCTTTGCCAGTCCTGTGGAGATGTAGGCATGGGTTTTAGGGTCAACATCGGGGTTAATACGGAAAGAAATCGGTGCAGTGGTACCCAGTTCGGCGGCCAGTTTCTGCAGGCGATCAAGTTCCTGGGGCGATTCCACATTAAAGAGCAG
>WGCP01000369.1 GCA_015493715.1 Desulfobulbaceae bacterium | reverse complement strand
GTTGAAATGGGAAGATGTGGATTTAGCCGAAAAGAAAATCAGACTGTACACCAGGAAAACGAAAGATGGCTCGTGGGAATCATCCTGGCTGCCGATGACTGAGGATCTTTATAAAGGCTTGCTGCTCCATAAGGGCAGTCGTATCGGCGATTGTAAAGGGGTGGGAGGTTTAGAACTAAGGTATAATTTCAAATGTGGATTAAAAGGTTGTGAAATGGTTATGAAAAAGTGAAAAATAAATAAAAATAAGTTTAAAAGCAAGCGCGCAGAAAAAACGGGAAAAAATGAAAATTGTGCGGTTGCTTTTAAACTTCAAAAAAAGCTTCACCTATATATAATAGAGAGAAGCTTTTTTTGTTTATAAGAGTCTCATGCGGCATTGTCTTTGTTTTTCTTCTGGTAGTCCCCTGGTGTGGCCGAAACCGAAGAGAGCAGCTTTTCAAGGGAGACAATTCTGCTCTCCAGGTCGGCTATTCTTTTCTGCTGGGCGGCCAATTCCTTTTCATTCTTCCGGACCTGGTTGTCCTGGGCGACGGCATGATGAAAGGCGTCGATATTGGCAGCCAGAGCGGTCCTATATATAGTTTTAGACTCAAGTATTTCCGCAGTTTTCTGTAGTTTTTCTGATATTCGTATCTTTTCGTATTTCCCATGGTCATTAGTGCATTGCAATGTTTTTCCAGACTGCTGATTTTCTTTATCCGACCCCGTTGCTAACCAAAGAAGAGGATAGTCAGTTGCCTTTGCAATGAGAATTAGTCTCTCTCTCGATGGATCTGATTTTCCGGACGCGTATGCTCCAATACTTACCTTTGATATACCTGTCCTGCGGGATAGCTCTGCCTGTCCGCCTATAGAATCAGCAGCTTTTCTTATCCTCTCCGCAAAGTTTTCTTTGACGTTTTTCTCTTTCAAGTTGTATGTCCGGAAGTTGAAAGGAAGTTGAAAGCCACTTTTCATTACAGTGACAGTTGGTTTTTCGCAAAAAAACAATCAGATAGTACAAAAAACCAAGAAAAATTATACAATTGTAACTTGAAACAAGTTTTCTTATTGACAGCCGTAAACAATACTTGTATAAATTAACAAACGATAACGCCTTTACAGGCTATTTTTAACTTCAGATTACACAATATCTGAATCTAAATCAATGTCCGGTTGATTTTTTAATCGGACGGCAAAAGGGAGATGCGATGGACGGTGAAAAAAAGGAACAGCGTTTGATTAAATTTGGAGAAGGAACATATCAGGCCTCAAGGTTAATTCTCCCGAAGTTTGATATTGGAGAAGTTAAGGTATTTCCTCTTTCAGTTATTAATGATTCCCATCGTCAACGACAAGAGAGGCGGCAAGAGATCTTAATGAGTCGAGTTCGTTAGCGACAATGTTTTCTCCTTGTCCATCAGGATCAATGATATTTGCCTGGTTTCTTAAGAATCTCATACCGCCATTATCTGGCGTGTGTGCAATCAACCAGCCTATAACGAGTCTGTGCGCCTCAATTTCATTGGTGAGCATTTCAATGTCAACCTGTAATTCGGCAATTGTCTTGGCAATTCGTTCTTTTCCCATTGCTTCCTCCTCGTGTGAAATGGTTGTTGGATTGGATTCCTGGCCCAGAGTAGCACGAGGGGTATTTTCTTCAATGCCTTTGTCTTTTTTATGAGTGAATACCGGCTACCTGATGCTATCTGGCGATTTAGAGTTGCTGGAAGAGAGGGCAAAAAAACAATCAAAATTGAACTTTTCAGGGCTGAAAAATGGCGACGATTATGGCGGCCGTACAAGCGGAACATTTATCCACGGCCACCTCTGCACAACGACAGCTACTGGAGAGCTAGATATAGAATCAGGATAAACGGCAGGTGGCACGGCAAGGATGGATACAAATACAGATTTTGCTCAATTAGGCAGGCTCTCAGGCTGTCATCACGGGTGACACAAGGACAGTTCTAAAAACAACATGGTCAATCAACTCAACCTCTTTAACCAGCCGAGCCTCAACGTCTTGCGAGATATCAAGACGGCGATGGCCACTGCTGCTGATGCATGCGGTCTGTCTCGCGATGAGATATGCGATCGCATGAATGAGCTGGCCGAAAGGTACGGAGTTCGCCTGATGAAGGGTAATGGCCGGAGATTAAGCCTGGCCACGTTGGAGAAGTGGCTTAACCCAGGGGACAAAGAGAGGGTCATCCCAGTCAAGGCCCTGCCCGTGTTTTGTGCGGTGGTGGAGAGCAAAGAGCCTATACGGGTATTGATAGAACCTCTTGGCTACCGGATAATAAATGAGAAAGAGGCAAAGCTGCTCAAGTGGGCGGAACATTATCAATCAGTCAAAGCAACCAAGGCGCAAATGCGCCGCTTGGAAGCAGAACTGTAAAGGGGAAAGCGGTGGAATTAATCGAGCATCCATTAACCGAAGTAGAAAAAGACCGATTAAAGGAACTTGAACAGACCATTAAAGACAACTTCCTTGGTTTTGTGGCCGTCGGTAACGCGTTGACCGAGATTAGAGATAACCGGCTATACAGAGATGAGAACGGTCGGACCTTTGAGGGATACTGCACGGAGTTTTGGGACATCTGCAGCAGGAGGGCTTACCAGCTTATTGATGCGGCACATGCAGTGGAAAATGTGAACAATTGTACACAAAATAACACGCAACTATCTGGAATCATTATACCGCAAAATGAAGCCCAGGCCAGAGAGCTGGCGAAACTGCCACCTGAAGAACAGCCCATCGTCTGGAATAAAGTCGTAAAAAAGGTAGAGGATGGACATCCTCTAACCGCCCGCCTTACAAAAAGCGAGGTCCTGCTGCACCAGGGAGAAAGTTTCCACCGGCAGGTAAAAAAGAGCAAGAGCTCTATAAAGGCGGCCGCTAAAAATCGCCAATCTGATGCCTTTTTTGATACATGGGAAAGGCTTTGGCAACAGATTGAGATTGAGCGACAAAAGAACTGGCGAGACACCTCCAGAAAGGTTGTCCTCAATAATTTAGTTATGCTTATGGAGATACTCGAAAAATGAAAGAAAGAAACTCAACAGAGATCAGGGTGTGGATGATCCGCAGAGGGATCACCTACAGGGAAATCAGAGATATCCTCGGATATGCAGACTCAAGAACTGTGCGTACGACGGTTTATGGAGACGAAAATAATAAGCGTGTCTTGCGTTGGTTTGTTGATAATGGCTGCCCGGAAAAATACTTAGACCTGCCGACAGACATAAAGGATGCGGCATGAAGAAATGGTACACGGCAGCAGAATTAGCAGGGGTTGCCGGTATGCCGAAGACGGTGCAGGGTATCAACGCAAAAGCAAAACGCGAAGACTGGCTCTATAAATACAATACCAGTAATCGCGGTGGCGGCCGGGAATATTATATTGAATCTCTCCCGCAAGAGACCAGGGATGACCTGTTTTGCCGTGCCAGCGCCGAAATATTACCAATACTACCGGCTCATACAAAAACCATCGTTGCAACCGCAGACGCCAGGGCGGAAACCGGCTCCTTGAAAAAATGGCAGAGGGACGTGCTCACCGCGCGCCTGGCGCTGTACCGGAAATTTGAAGAGCTTAAAGAACTACACGGCGCCACGAAGGCGGCGGACAAGCTGGTAAAGCTTGCCAAAGCAGAAATGCTTCCGGAAAATCTACAAAAGATGGTCCACCTTGCCAATGCGCGCCGAGGCAACGGACGCACACTCTCCCGGTCCACAATCTTCGGCTGGCAGCGTAAAATCCGTCGATACGGTGAGGCATCTCTGGCCCCAAAACAGGCTCGCAAGGAGCAGGTCCCCGAATGGGGTCCTTATTTTCATAAAGTTTACAACCGACCGCAAAAGCCGTCCATACCGGAGGCAATGCGGGAGCTGGAGCATATCCTGCCGGAAAATATCCAGATGCCGAGCTATCACCAGCTCCGGCGATACCATCACAAACGATCCCGGCTGGAACGGGAAAAAGGGAGACACAGCCCGTCTGCTCTCAAGCGTTTTCGCGGTTATATTAAACGATCCACGGACAACCTGCTCCCCTGTGATGTCGTGCAGTGTGACGGCCATTCCTTCAAGGCAAAGGTCGCGCATCCGGTTCACGGCAGGCCGTTTAAACCGGAGGTCTGCGCTGTCATCGATGTGAAAACAAAGATGTGCCTCGGCTGGTCAACGGGCCTGGCTGAATCAGCCCATACGGTGGCCGATGCCCTGCGCAACGCCATGACGGTCAATGATCAAAAGCCGTGGGGCGGTGTGCCTGCCATCCTGTATACGGATAACGGCGCCGGCAACATGGCCCACATCCTCAGTGATGAGGTTACCGGCGTCCTTGCCAGGGCCGGAATAACCCACAAAACCGGCATCCCCGGCAACGCCCAGGGGCGCGGCCTGGTCGAGAAAACAAACCAACGGCTCTGGATCTCCGCAGCCCGCAAGCTTGACACCTATGTCGGCAAAGGAATGGACGAACTGGTCAAGAGAAAAATTTACCTTGCCCATGAAAAAGAGGTCAAAGCCACCGGCACATGCGTGACCAGTGACCTGCCGTCCTGGCGACAATTTATCGAATTTTGCGAGCAATCGGTCCGCGATTACAACAACACGCCGCATGCCGGGCTGCCGAAGATGCGGGATGCCGCCACGCAGCGCATCAGGCACATGACCCCTGCGGAAGCATGGTTTACGGCGATAAAAAACGGCTGGGAACCGACACTGCTGCCGCCGGAGATCCTGTCCGATTTGTTCCGTCCTCAGACTGTCCGCAAGGCTATCCGTAGCCAGATCAGCCTGCACAACAATGTCTATTACGAGGCCGCCCTGGAGCATTACCACGGCGAGAAGGTCATTGTTGAATATGACATCCATGACCCGTCATACGTCCGTGTCCGTGATATGGAGCAACGGTTGATATGCCTGGCACATCTGAACAGGAACAAGAAAGACTTTTACCCGCTTTCAGAAGTAGAACAGGACCGAGACAAACGCTACACCGGCCGGAAAAAGCTGCTTGAACGCAAGATTGAAGAGGTTGAGGCCGAGAGGTCGGGAATCCACCTGCTTGATATGGATATAGATAAAGACCTCATTATCCATGCCGACCAGGACCATGATACCGCCATCCGGCAGATGACCGATGACCAGTATATCGATCTGGTCGAGGTTAATCGTCCAGTAGAAAAGCAGCGTCCGGCAGGACCGCAGGAAGAAAAAGCAGCGCCGATCCAGCGTATATACTCAACAAAAAGCGAGCGGTTTGACGCTATCCTGGCGGCCCTGCGGCAATCTCCCCGCCCGCTCACCCTGGATGAATGTGCATTCCTTGATGAATATTACCTGGAAGATGGCGGCCGGATGTACATGTCGCTGGTAGGTGATCTGCGGCTTGAATACGGCGTTGAAGACGCCAAAGAACAGGCGATGAAATAAAAAAGGTCCGACGCCGGCACGTCGAACCTTGTACAAAAAAAACGATACAGGAGGAATAATAGCAGATGAAAGACACTTTTGCCATGACAAAAAACGTGCAGCGGTTTGCGGCCGGAATTGAAGTTGTGCGCACGCCGATCAGGGGCAGGATCGGCATGATGTTGGCCTTCGGTCCTCCCGGCACCGGTAAAACCGAGACCGGGATGTGGTATGCGGCAAGGAATGACGTGCCGTATATCAGGGCCAAGGATATCACCTCCCGCCGCAGTTTACTGAGCAATATCGTCGCCGAACTCGGAGAGGCCCCGGCTTTTCGTTCGGACGCGCTCTTTGACCAGGCGGTTGAGCAGCTTTTTGATCGTCCCCGGCCGTTGCTTGTGGATGAGGTTGACTATCTCATGCGCGGCGGCATGGTCGAGGTCCTACGGGATCTCAACGATATTACCAATATACCCATTGTCCTGATGGGTATGGAACATGCCGACAAAAAACTGAAGCGTTTTCGCCACCTCTTTGACCGCATTTCTGCGGTCGTCAAATTTAACCTTTTTGACGAAAAAGAAATCGCGAATCTCGCCGATCAAATATGTGAGATACCGCTTGATAAGGATGCGATTTCGTACATTTTCGGTCAGTCGAAAGGCAAACTCAGACTGATAACCACCTGGATGTCCAGGGCCGAGCAGATGGCGCGGCTGAATGATCTCAAAAGCGTGTCCGCCGCCGACCTGCAGCAATACAGGGGGGCAAAATGACTGTCCTGGATCCTCTTATTCATCACCTGCTTACCTGTGAGAAAAAGCGGGTCTGTTTGCAGGAGGTTCTTACCAAAACCGAGCTTCCCAGGCGTCCGGCCCTGCGGGCACTTGATAAACTTGCCAACGAGGGATATCTGCAGGAAATCGCCGACAATCCACAACCGCTGCGCTTTGGAGAATTCGGCCCTGCCCGGCGGAATCCAACCTGGAAGATCATCCGAAATTTGACCGAACGGCCAAAACAGTCCCTGCAGAAAAACACACTGCGCGGCCGGATATGGCGACTCATTCGGGCAAAGCGACACTTTACCCGCCGTGACCTGGTCATTGCGTCAGGAGCAGGCAGAGGAACGGTCGATGAATATGTTTTTCTGCTCGAAACGTATGGGTACATCAAAAAGACCGGCAAGGACGGACGGTACACCACCTATATGCTCGCCAGTAGACAGATTGCCAGGCCAACCGGTATGGAAGGGAGAACATCATGAGCGAATTCTGGCTTGAAATACTGCGCCGTCAGGCTGATATCAAGGGCCGGGCGATGGTTGCCCGAGAACTGGGAATATCAGCATCAACCATATCACTGGTCCTGTCTGATAAATACCCGGCCACCACCGATGCCATTGAGGCCAGGGTCATGGCGATCTATGGCCACAACGGCAAGGTCGCCTGCCCGGCCATGGGTGATATTAAGCCGGAGCTTTGTGTCAGCTTTTGGGAAAAAGCGCAGAAAATAGGCGTCAAGTGCGGCAATCCGGCCACGATCCGGCTCTATAAATGCTGCCTTAAATGCGAATTAAGAAATTAAGAAAGGAGAAAAAATCATGCAAACCGAGATAACTCACAACTTGACCGACATTTTAACAAGCATCAGCGAACTACAGGAAAACCTGCTGAATGTCCCGGGCGCGGAAAACGCACTGGAACGGCTTTGTTCCATCAGAAAAACCGCGTTAACGGCGTTGGAACTGGACGGGCCGGTCTCGGTTGCCTGCCGGGGATACAAACAGGAGACGCTTGAGCAAATAGACGCACTCGGCGTGATGATAGAGCTGGAAAACGATATATATGCAATGCCGGACTCAACCCTGTTCCGTATAGCGGCAGCAGCTGATAACCTGGCCAGATCGGCGCATACATATCTGCAGGTGCGTAACATGCGGGCTGCCGAACGGTCCAGAATGTTAATGGCTCCCGATGTCGGCTCTAATAACGAGGTGCAGTGATGGCTGAAAAAGACACCAAGGGCCGCTGGATTGACCCTGCCGGCAGTCATGTACCGCCTAAGTATATTGATCCGGTGGACAAGAAACGTGACCAGCTGGTTGAAAAAGAGATCAGGCAGGCCATGCTCATGCAGGAGCGGTTGGCCAAGTTCAAGGCGGCTGTCATGAAGGATATCACAAAATACCTGGACTGGCTGTCCGCGCGGTGCGGGGAGGAATCACTCTCCCCGGGCGGGAACTATCAGTTGACCAATTTTTCCGGCACCAGTCGGCTGCAGATAAAGATTAATAAAGTCATCGAATTTGACGAACGGCTCCAGCTGGCCAAGCAAAAAATAGATGATTGCTTGGAGCGTTGGAGCGAGGGCGCCAACGACAATTTGAAGGCCGTTGTCTTTGACGCCTTCAAGGTCGATCGCAAGGGAAACGTCGACACCAAGCGGATCCTCGGCCTGCGCAAACTCCTGATAAAAGATAAAACGTGGAAGGCGGCCATGGAGCTGATCACCGAGGCGGTCACGGTCACCGGCACCCGCAGTTATCTAATTTTCCAGGTGAAAAAAAGCAGGGAATCAGAATGGGAGACCATCCGTCTTGACCTTGCCGGGGTGTGATTATGGATGCGTTTAAAACCGATGAAAAAAACACGGAAAAAACGATTATTAAACGCTTCCTTGAATATCATTTTGAAGAGTTCCAGTCGTTTATCTCTGACCAGTTTGAACTGGAAACAACCGAAGCGGAGAGGATTATAGACTGCCTGGGCCCCCGTCCCCGACGACTACAATCAAGGAAGACGTACAACAAATCGTGGATGAAGGAGGGAGAATAATGGGCGTGCCGAAACTCAAGGCCAAGGCAGAGCGAAATTACCGCAAGGGACCAACCTGGAAAGATTGTTCCGGTTGCGATCATTTTGTTCGTAACTGGCAGGGCGGAGAGGAAGATCGTTGTCGGCTGATTGGCCTGAAGCCCGGCAGGATGTATAGAATCCTGCCCCATTATATCTGTGACGACCATGATGACACCAAAACCATGGCGAAGATAAGAAAAGATTGTTTTTAAGGAGAAGCGAGAATATGCAGCGGGCAGACTCTATAAAAGAATGCGCGGGGATTGGCGAAAGAATAAGGGAGATTAGAGCAAATTCTTCTTTACCAGCTTTCGCCGAGAATCTTGGTGTCCATAAAAGCACTTTGTCCAGATATGAAAAGGAAGAAAGCTACCCTGACGCTCCGTTTATAATGAAGCTGTGTAACCAATTTGATACCGATCCAAATTGGCTTCTAACCGGAGAAGGCCCCAAGGAGGAAACCCGGAACCAAGGAAAACTCAGCCCCATTATATCTGTGACGATAACGCTGACACCAGGGCCATGGCGAAGATAAGAAAAGATTTTTTTCAAGAATAAGCGAAATTCCAGTCGGGCCGACGGTTTAAATAGTGCCGGAGGTCTTTGCCGCGCGGATCGGCCGTGCGTGTGAAGAGAGTAGTTCCCCCCGGCTGGAATCACCAGGCAGTGGCTTACCTGCTCTGATGAGCAGCCTATATCCGTTTTAGGAAGATAATATATGAAGATGACCTGTCCGAGTTGCGGGGCCGTAGCCAGCGCCGAGGCCTGGGAGAATGATGTGATCATACGGGAGGCGGTTCGGTTTGTCACCTCCTTGCCCGACCCGATACCGAAGGTAATACTCAGTTACCTGTCACTCTTTCGACCAGGTCGGCGTGCCCTGTCATGGAAAAAGGTCCTGCGGTTGAGCAAGGAGATCTCCACGCTGGCCGCTGCCGGCCATATACAGGTGCGGGGAAAGGTGGCCCGGCCATGTACATCGCGCCACTGGTATACAGGTATGGAACAAATGGTTGAACGCCGGCAGACGCTTTCCCTGCCGCTGAAAAATCACAACTACCTGCGACAGGTCGTCTACCAGTTGGCTGATCAGGATGATTCGGCGCGGGAACGCACTGTCCGTGACCAGGAACTCTCCGGCAACAGGGCCGCTGTGGTTCGTGGAGAGAGAGCGATTGACCGGATAGATGATGTCAAGGTGCCGCCGAATGTGCAGGAATACCTGGACAAGATGAAGGAGAAGCAAGGGAAGGTCAAAAAGTAATTTTTGAAAAGATAACGGCTTTGAGATCAGCGGCCAGCCAAGGCGGTAGATAGGTCGGCAGAGCTGGTTCTGGTCCGCTGGAGCGATGGGTTATATGTTTCGTAAAATGTGGGATGGTGGCAATTATGTTTTTTTTACTATGCGCCAGCGTGTTGCTGTCTTTCTTTTGTTTGCTGATGTCTTGGCGGAATAATATTATTTATAAAATCCGTATGAAAGCGATAAATACCGTTGACGAGAAATCTAAAAAAGCAATTGAAAAAGGGCAAGACTGGACAATATATTTCGATAGGTATTCCTCTTGTGGAGGGTACTTAAAAATGTTGTTTGATTTGAAAAAATGGAAATATAAAGATTTTTACCCTGACATATAACGGTTCGCATGATGGGCGCCATGCAGCCGAAATGAACCGACAAGAAAATATTGTTGGTTGGGCCAATAAACGCAATCGCCGGGTGAAAGCGTCCCTTCAATGCGGTTGTTATACCATTTCAAATGAGGATTATTATGGATATCCAAAGATTACGGACTTTGACTACTGGAAGATTGCATACAAAGATAGAGTATCTTTACGAGGATCTTGAAATGTTGACTGGTGAAAAAGGGTTAATGACCCATATGCTACCAAGGGCCATGAGGGCTGTTAAGCCTTGGTTAGAGGATAATGTAACCGATGAACGGTTTTGGGATGGAGAGTATGATCCGTCTCATATCGGTGATTACCCCCTGCCAACTCCAACCAAGGAAGATAAAATCGTATTTTTTGAGAGATTTGCAGCGCAACCAAATCCGCTGGCTGGCAAAAATGTTATTGGGGTGGTGGTATAACGGTAGAATTGAGCTGCCGGTATGTGCCGGTAGATGGATAGAGTGAGCTGGTTCCGGTCAGCTCGAATGGTTTGTTAGCTGATTAATTTTAGGAGGTTTTGTTATGGGTAGAGAGGTTAAAAGAGTGCCACTTGATTTTGATTGGCCTGTTGGTAAAATTTGGTATGGATATATGATTAGCAATTGTCTGGATGGACAATATGGAATGACATGTGATGATTGCAGAGCGTTTGCAAAAGCAAAAGGCTTTGAAATTAAAAGTTTCAATTGCCCTGATTTTGAATGTCTTGAGCCACCAAAAGGGGAAGGGTGGCAAATGTGGGAGGATGTTTCAGAGGGTAGTCCGATTTCTCCTGTATGCGAGACTCCAGAAGAGCTGGCAAAATGGCTTGCTGATAATGGAGCAAGCTCTTTTGGGGATTCAACCGCAACTGAAGAGCAATGGCTGTCGATGATAAAAGGGCCGGGCTGAGCACCTTCTGGTGTTTTGGATTCAAAGGGATTCCGTAGCGGCGTTGAAGCAGCCGAAGATTTAACCAGCTAACATCAGAATATCTGTAGCTTGCAAGGTTGATTATGTACCGCAGACGAAAGACAGGAAGTAAAAAATTACAGGCGATGCGGGCGGCAAAAGAGCAAAAACGCCTGGCCGGCCCCGTTCCTGAATATCCTGTTGAATTGCCCGATCTTCGCAGGCGGATCATCGTTATTGATTATGATTTTGGGAAGGTTGTCCATATTGTTGACCTGTACCGCACGGACCGCCGTGATTGTTACCGTGCCGTTGCCGATGGCAAGCTGTGGCGACGACGTATTGGATGGTCAAGGGTGCTGGCCGGGGTCCGCAAGAGATTTCTGCGTGTCGGGCCTGTAAACTGAATGCCATGAAAGGAGAAAAACATGCCGTCAAGAGCTGATCTGGCCAAGATCCACATAGCCAAAAAAGAGCTTGGTCTCACCGACGAGGCCTACCGGGACATTATGCGGGAGCGTTTCGGTAAAGAATCAGCGGCCAAATTGACGGTCGGCCAGGCATGCCGGCTTATCAATCACTTTCGGTCCCTGGGCTGGAAGCCGAAATACCAGCAGAAGCTGCCGGGCGTATATTCCAAACCGACAGACGGCCAGGAGGGCAAGATAATCGCGCTCTGGCTGGAGCTGGCAAAGGCGGGAGTCGTCAGAAACAAGTCTGATCGTGCCCTGCAGGCCTTTGTCCGGCGCATGACCAAGAAGCATCACATGCGCTGGTGCACGACCGGGGAGAAAAACACGATAATTGAGGCGCTCAAGGATTGGGGCGCGCGGGAGGGCGTAGATCTTGTTTGAAACGAGGAAGAAAATAATCGAGATACCGGAAGAGCACCTGCCGAAGATAGAAGATCTCCCGGGCGGTCTGTCAAGGATCGCGGCGGAGATAGAACGGTATCGCCCAGGACAAGGCGTCAAGCTGACCTTGTTTCTGGCCCAGGTGTTTTCCGGGCAACCGCTGTATATGCGCGGGATAAAGGATTTGTTGCGGAAAATCCGTGATAAGGCCATGATCTCCGACTATGATGGTGGCGACGTCACCATGCTTGACCTGGCGTCAAAATACAACCTCAGCCACCGCAGGGTAAAGGAAATCCTGGCCGCCCCGTCCGGACCGGCCAAAAAGAATAAACAAATGGAGCTGTTCAGATAGTGAAAAAAACACGAAAACGGTTAACGGCCTGCGGCTGGTTCTGGCTGACATACATAGGATCCATGGTCCTGTTGTCATGGGTGCTGTATGCCCTGTTTGCGCCGAACACCGCGCACGCCAGGCGCAATCACCATGAAAAATGGTATCAGCAGGCCTGGTGCAGCGAGCATAACGGCCGCACAGAGGTGGTCCTGGCCGACCGTACCCGCTGCGACTGCCTGACCTCCAGCCACGCCATAGAGTTTGACTTTGCCGACAAGTGGGAAGAGGCCATCGGCCAGTCACTGTATTACAGCCTGCAGACGGGGAAAAAGGCGGGAATTGTGCTGATCCTGGAAAAACCGAAGGACATGCGCTATTGGATCCGCTTAAACAGCGTCATCCTCAATGACGGCCTGGACATCGACACCTGGATGATCGGACCGGGGAATAATAAGTAGGAGAAAACTGGTGAGTTATAAAAGGGTTGATGTGGTTGTCTTGCGTTAAGAGCATGCTGCTGAAACAATGGCTGCTATTCCTCCTGCGGCAGCGATAACTGCACAGACAAGAAGGGCAAGTTGTATCCATTCTTTCTTGATCAACTTGTTCAATTCGTCGCGGCAGGCGTCCATCTTTTTCACATTACCTGCAATTACATCAAGATGCTCCTTGCATTGCTGGTAGAATTCACCGCGCGTCTTGCTTTTGTTGTTGTCCCGGATAAGTTTCCGCGCCTTGTCCACCTGTAGGCATAATTCAGCATAATCGGGGAGGACAGAGGCAATTGATACACGACGGTAATCATCTTTAAACTTATGGAACAGTTTGAGATAGTACAAAATAGCCGCTTCGTAGGCGTCATAGGAAGCTCGTTTACAGTGTCTTTCCGCCTCGAAGAGCTCACTTTCATTGGATGGGTCCGCAAGATAACGGACAAGGTGATTGCCGGTATAGCGAAGTTGGTTGACGGCGGGAACGATAAGCTCGTTCCCGATATCTTCGATCTCTTTAATCGCTCGCTCAGCTTCCTTAAAAAGGTCGCATATTTTGGCAAGATGGGCGTGGTCTATTTTAATGGCGGTGGTACTCATTCACAACATTTTTCCAGGAGGCGCTTTTTTCTCCTGTCAATTTCTTCTTTTGTCACAAAGAGGCCCTGCTGCACAAGGACGTTTCCTGATGATGCCAGACGAGCGGCATCGCGCCGCATTTTTCTTTTATCTTTTTCGCCGTGTCTGGGAACAGAAGGGGGAAGAGGGGGAAATAAACATTTCAACTTCATAATCTCCTCTGTTGTGGATGTCATAAAGACGTAATCTTGTAAAGAAACACCCTCCCCCTGTTTAGGGGAGGTGACAACTTCCATTATCATGGTCCAAGGGGACCTGTCAAATGTTTTTTCACGGAAGAACGGTCACAAAATGGCTGTAAGTGTTGCTGAACTGTGATTCATGTGGTTTTGTCGTTTTGTGGTTTTTTTGCCGATAACGGCACAATAACAAGAAAGGAGAGGAACAGTGAAGAAAACAGCTATGATTACATTACTGATGGTCCTGGTGTCGACATTTGCTTATGCAGGTGGTGCAATAAATCAATTTGGGTACCTGAAAGACAAGGGAAGGAACAGGATCTTTACCTTTTCCTATAAGAAAGGGGTATCAGAGATGGAGATAAGGCGGCATGCTGAACAGCTCCCAAACACACCGCACAGGATGACGGCGGCATATTATTATTCAGAGGGAAGCACGATCCCGGCAAGCGGCATAACCCTGGCAAAAACCATATTCAGGGCCAACCATGTTCTTTATGATATCCCAGGCTTGAGCAAATGGGACTACGCTTTTATGCGGGGTTATAACGGTGCAACCCGGTTCATCAACTGCATGCTTGAACCGACGGACGAACTATGCAGGCAAAAATGATAGACGAACCTTAACTTGACAATGTCCGTCGGATGTGCTACGGGTATACCTGCAGCCGCAAAATCGGTTGCCGGGATTAACAGCCCGAGATTCAAACGGCGGACATACCGCCTTTCCCTTTCGGGGATATGCGGTTTTTTTATGTCCGTTGCATGGCCGCTTCAAGTTGGGCGGGCTGTGCGGGGAGCCTTCGGGCTCGCCGGTTTCCGTTTGAGCCGGTCTGTTAACCCGCATCGGCCCGCCCATTTTTGTTTAACAGCGAAGGGGCGGGATACTTTTTCCCAAACGGAGGCATATCATGCGCGAAGTAACAGTCAAAGACATCCAGTCAACAATCATCACCCTTCCCAACCGTCCACCGGCCATGTTAGCCAGCAGTGTTGCCGCTATTTATGGGGTCAAAACCAAGCGGGCAAATGAGGCGGTTCGTCGTAATCCGGATAGGTTCCCGGAAGATTTTGTGTTTCAGGCGACTAAAAACGAGATCGAGCTAATTCGGTCGCAAAATGCGACCAAAATTTATGAGGGAGACGAAGAGCCAAGCTTGAGGTCACAAAATGTGACCAAAATTTACGCGGGAGATGATGTCCGGCCCTGGATGTTTACCCGCAATGGCGCCAATATGTTGTCGGCTGTTCTGAAAAGCGATGTCGCGGCCAAGCGTTCCGTCCAGATCATGCGGGCCTTTTCCGCCCTGGAAGAAAGCGCCATGGCCGGAGCGTCCGGGAGCCGGGCCGGGGAGGCCATCACGACATTGTTCGGCGACAGGGGCGTATTTGCCCGCAAGAAGATCGCCGACTTGCCGCCGGAGTATGTTCCGGCGGTGCAGGAACTTGTTGAGGCCATCCAGGGCGAGGCGGCCAGGGCGGCCATCAGGATGATTTCCGCTCTCCGGAAATCAGGATTTCCCGAGAATTTCCTTGATAAGCTCATCCTCTACCGAAGGCGGGGAAATACCCAGCGGGAAACCGCCAAGCTGCTTGATGTCTCAAATTCAACCGTGCAGCGGTATGAAAAACTGGCATTCAAGATGGGGATGATCAGGAAGGACGGTCACGGCAAGGTGGTGGCCTGATGCCTGCCGCAAGCAGCATAGAGGCTGCCGAAAAAACCGGGCTGCCGGTTGCGGGTGAGCATCCCGCTGATCTGCTTGCCGCAGCCAGCGCGGTGCTCGGTTTTGTCAACCGTGCCATTGCCGACTGCAGCCGCCTGGACCTGGACGAAAGCGACATCTACGGACTGAGCCTGATCATCGACTCGGTGCAGCAATCAGTTGACCAATCGATAAAACTGCTTTAACATCCTGTTAATCACCACTAAAAAACCCCTCACCGTTGCCGGTCGAGGGGTTTTTTGCGTCTATGTTGGGCGGCAGCGCCTCTAACATTCCCTGACTCCATCCTCTATATCTATCCCTGTACACGGCAGCATCGAGCGCAATGATGCTTTTCATGTATCTTTCTCCTTTGTTGAACCCGGCCGGGACCGGCCCGGCCGGGTTTTTGTTCAGTCGTCGGTATCGACGGTCACGGTCGTTGCGGGCTGGTGGTCGTCGGAATGTGTTGCAAGGCCATTATCAACCGTTGGCCTTTCCGGTTCCGGCTGCGGAGCTTGCGGCTCCACGGCCTCCGGTTTTTCGTCGCTCATCTGGACATCACCTCCTTTGGGGGCGAGCGTAAAGGCTTGATAGTCAAGGGTAAGCAACCCGGCCCATGCCAGGAAAAAAAAGCTGATGGAGAGCAGCCATGTTGTGGCTCGTAGTTTTCGTCCTCTTGTGCCCTGTTCCAATTTTATGGGGCGAGTGATCTCCCAGAACTGTTCGGTCATGTAGCGGGAGGCAGTACGCGGGTGGTCATCCCACATGTCGGAATATGCCTGCAGGTCGGGATGGCTGATGTCGCGCCTGCCCCGCATGGCGGACAGGCAGATCATCAGACTGAAAAATGAGATCGCCAGGGAGACCAGGATGCAGAACGAGCAGAAATACAACTGCTGCGGCAGGGCATAGCGAATGAGCATGAGGTTTAAGGAAATGCACAGCGAGGCCAGCCAGAGATAGGTGCGAAACAGACCGTCCTGGCGGGCAGGGAGGCTCTGCACCAGCCAGTGGTAATAGTCGGCGCTGATTTTGAGCAGGATGTCACGATCTTGGGCCATGGCGTAAGTAAAAAACAGAACGGACGGGAAATCAATACTTTTCATCCATGACAAATCGCTTTGATCACCATTTCCGGCTCTATGCCGGGATCTATTTTGAGGGGCTGGTTGACTGGCCCTGGTTCAAGGCGCAGGCAATCGTGGAGTCCGGCCTGAACCCGCAGGCGGTCAGTCCGGCGGGGGCCATGGGGCTGATGCAGTTGATGCCGCAGACGGCCGAGGAAATATCCAGCCGACTCTGGGTGGAGAACAGGCCCTTTGATCCACGCCGCAACATCCTGTTCGGCATCCACTACATGCACGAGATGTGGATGATCTGGAAAAAGGAAAAGGGGCTGGAGCGGCTGCGTTTTTCCCTGGCTGCCTACAACGCTGGCCCGGGAAACATCATCAAGGCGCAGAAGCTGGCGCTGAAAAAAGATAAATGGCATTCGCTGGCCCTGGTCCTGCCTCAGGTAACCGGGCAAAAGAATGCCCGCCAAACGATCGGCTATGTCGAAAAAATCGAAAAAGAACGAAAGAAGATGCTGCCGGACTGACCGGGTGCAGTGGCTGATGGATCTGCACCATATCTGGCAGTGGAAGAAATACACCAATAAAAAAAACACCAATAAAAAAAACAGGAGCACAAAATGCCGCAAATTAAACGGATGCAGGGCTGGAAAACATGGACCGGGGTTATCGGCCTCTTGATCGTAAAACTTGTCACCCTCTACTTTGACGTTGACATGAGCGCGGCCGACAGCCAGGCGGCGGTGCTGGCCCAGGCCGTACAGGCTGTCATGGGAGCGCTGGCGGTCATCGGCGTGGCCCATAAGATCGAAAAACCGAGACTGCAGTAAGGGGGGGGCGCGGTGGCTCCCGAACTATCAACCGCCATGGCCCTGGTGTCCATGATCGAAAAAATGGGAGGATGGCAGGTGGGCACCATATTGGGGGTTCTTTTCCTGGTTCCGCCGTTACTGGCATATCTCGGCGTCCGAATGATTGCCAGGGCACTGGTTGGCCTGCGCGACCAGATCGCGGCCAGCGAGGCAAATACCCAGAAGGTATTACTGGAATTTGTCCATCGCTACGACAACAACATCGAACTGGTCAAAAGCTACCAGCGCACATCCGAGGCGCTGTCCGACATAATCAGGCGCAACACCATGGCCATGACCAAGCTTGTTGACCGTATCGACACCATGCGGGAGGGGCGATGATGAACAAGAACATTGCCATGATGCGGGGAAAACTGGCCGATCTGACGGAGAAGCGCAAGATATTACGCCGCAAGGCCCGCCTGATCTGCAAGGAGATTCCGACCATGATCAATCCGGCCCTGGAAGATGTTGCCGATATGGATATTGCCGGTGCCGCCTCGCTGATGGATGATTTGGTCATGCAGCAGGCGGAGCTGTTGAATCTTGAATCCTCGATCAAAGATCTGGAAGAGTCGCTCTATGGCTAAGAAAGGGGCAAAGGGACATCTCGAACCCCAGGCGAAGCGGATGTATGCCGACGGCCATAGCCTGTCTGATATTTCCGACGTGCTTGGGGTATCGGTCACCTCGCTTGCCCGCTGGAAGGCCGAAAGCAAGCGACCGTCCGCGGACATGGATGAATGGGACCGCGCCCGGGCGCAGAAGCGCGGCAACATCCAGCGTCTGCGCGATCTGTTTGAGGAACAGTTGGCCTTTCTGGAGGGTCTCAAGCCCATTGAGCGGACGGCGCCGATGATGGATGTCATGTCTAAGCTTGGTTCCCTACTTGAGCGTTGGGACAAGATGGAAAAGGCGCAGCGGGTTGCGGAAGATGTGGTCAAGGAAGTGAAAAAGGCCGGGCTTACCAGCGAAACGGTGGACGGTATCCGTCGGCAGATCCTTGGAATCGGGCAATGACAACAGACAACTCTCCATACGTTTTCTTGTCGTACCAGCAGGCGTGGGCCGGTGATCCGGCTCCGGTCAAGGTGATTGAGAAGTCGAGGCGTATCGGTCTCTCCTGGTCCGAGGCCGGGGATGATGCCCTGTATGCCGCGTCATCTGCCGGGGATGATGTCTGGTACATCGGCTACAACAAGGATATGGCCGAAGAATTTATCGAGGACTGCGCCTTCTGGGCAAAACAGTATGACCTGGCGGCGGAAGAGGTCGAGGAAGAGGTCATTGTTGATGAGGGCAAGGATATCCTTACCTTTCGGATCAAGTTTTCCTCCGGTCACAAGATTGTCGCCCTGTCGTCACGGCCCTCCAACCTGCGTGGTAAACAGGGCCGGGTCGTCATTGATGAGGCCGCGTTTCACGACCAGCTCTCCGAGCTGCTCAAGGCCGCCATGGCCCTGCTGATGTGGGGCGGACAGGTGCGGGTGATTTCCACCCATGACGGAGAGGACAATCCTTTTAATGAATTGGTCAAGGATATTCGGGCGGGCCGCAAGCCCTATTCCCTGCACCGGGTCACCTTTGATGAGGCCCTGGAGGCCGGGCTGTACCGGCGCATTTGTCTGGTGCGCGGCCTGCAATGGTCACCGGAGGCGGAAAAGGCCTGGCGTCAGGAGATGATCGACTTCTATGGCTCTGATGCCGATGAGGAATTGTTCTGCATACCCTCCAAGGGCGGAGGAACATATCTCTCCAGGGTGCTGGTGGAAAACTGCATGAGCAGCGATATTCCGGTCATCCGCTACGCCCAGACCGATGAATTCAAGTTTTATCCGGAAGAGGAGCGGATCTCCGAGGTTGAGGCCTGGTGCGAGGATCACCTGCAACCGCTCCTTGCCGGTATGGATCCGGACCGGCTGTCCTATCTCGGGGAGGACTTTGGCCGCAGTGGTGACCTGTCCGTGGTCCTGCCCCTGCAGGAGAGGCAGGACGCCACCTTTGCCGCTCCGTTTTTGCTGGAAATGAGAAATATCCCCTTCCAGCAGCAGAAGCAGATTGTCTTCTACATTATCAACCGGCTGCCCCGTTTTGCGCATGGCAGTTTTGACGCACGGGGCAACGGCCAGTATTTGGCCGAGGTCGCGGCCCAGAAATACGGGGAGGCCATGATCAGCGAGGTCATGCTGTCCGTGTCCTGGTACCGGGAGAACATGCCTCCATATAAAGCCGCCTTTGAGGATCGTACCATCCTCCTGCCCAAAGACGCGGATATTATCGAAGACCACCGGGCCTTTAAAATGGTCAAGGGCGTTGCCATGCTGCCGGACTCCAGCACCAAGGCGGGCAAGGAACAACGGCACGGCGATTCCGGTATTGCCGGGGCCATGGCATGGCACGCAACCAGGCAGGAGGTCTATGGCGATACCGAGATCATCTCCGATGTCAGGCTGGAAACCGCAACCATGTTTGAGGGATATTGATGGCCGACGGACTGTGGATCACCCCTGACCGGTACATGGAATTCGGCGAAGAGGCGGTGAATCGAAAATCGCTGGCCCGGGAAATCGCCTCCCGTTCGGAGGCCTGGGATTTTACCGAGCTGATCGGGCTGCTGCCTGATCCGGACCCGATATTGACCAAGCGCGGAGACGGCGCCGAGATTCTGGATTCCCTGACCAGTGACGGACATGTCCTGTCCGTGATCCAGACCAGAAAGGTCGGCACCATGAAACGGGAGTGGCGTTTTGATCCGGGCAAGGAAAACGATAAACCGACGCCCGCCTCGGAGAAACTGTGCGAGATGCTGCTGGCCGATCTGGAGAAGATCAGCATGTTCGACCTGATATCCTCCCTGTTGGATGCGCCCTATTACGGCATGACGCCGGTGGAGTTGCTCTGGCAGCCGGGAGAAGGCGGCATCAGGCTGCAGGACCTGCGCCCGCTGCCGCACAGGTGGTTCGGGTTCGGCAGTGACAACAAGCCGAGATTCAAAAGCCTGGCCGAGCCTGATGATGGTGAGGAGTTGCCCTGGGGCAAGTTCGTCTTTGCCCGGCACTTCCCGACCTACGACAACCCCTATGGGTTGCGTCTGCTGTCCCGGTGTTTCTGGCCGGTGATGTTTAAAAAAGGCGGCATCAAGTTCTGGGTCACCTTTGCGGAAAAATACGGCATGCCGTTTTTGCTGGGTAAATATCGGCAGGGCGCCAAAAAGAAAGAGCAGGACACCATGCTTGCCGCCCTGAAGAAAATGGTCCAGGACGCGGTTGCCGTGGTCCCGGACGGCAACACGGTGGAAATGCTTGGCGGCACCGGCAAGACCGGCGGCTCGCACCTGGCCTTTGAGAAATTAAAGGACGCCATGGACAAAGAAGTGTCCAAGGTGATTATGGGCCAGACCCTGACAGCCGAGGTCGGGGACAAGGGCAGTTATGCGGCAGGGAAGGTCCATGAAGACGTCCTTGACGATTACCGGGAATCCGACCAGGCCCTGGTCAAGACCACCATGGATGAAATCGCAACCATCTATGGACAGGTCAACGCACCGGGAGTGCCGACCCCGAAATTTATCTGGTTTGAGTCCGAGGATCCGCAAAAGGATTTTGCCGACCGGGACAAGACCATTACCGAATCCGGTCAGGTACGGTTGACCAAGAGCTACTACATGCGGCGGTACGGCTTCCAGGAGGATGATATCGAGATTATGGATTCGACGGCAACCGCCACCCAGCAGCCGGGGAAACAGGAATTTGCAGAACCCGCCGGTTTCACGGCTGAACAGCAGGCCATTGAGGCACTGGTCGATCACAGCCTTGTAAAGGTGGATTTAACGGCCGTTGAACAGTCGATCCTTGAGATTGTGCGGAATGCAGCCTCGTACGAAGAGGCCATGGAAAAGCTGCTGGAGCTCTACCCGACAATGGATATGAGCAGTCTGCGGGAGATGGCCGAGCAATCCATGTTGGCGGCCGATCTCTACGGCCGCAAGGTGGTCCAGGATGACCATTGAACTGAAACCACTGCCCATGGAGGAGGCGCAGCAGTTCTGGAATGACAAGGTCAAGCTGGGTCCGGGCGAGTTCGGGAAACTGGCCGATGAGGCAAAGCTGCGGGCCTTTGCCGTTTCCGGAATCGCCAAGGGCGATGAACTGAACACGGTATTTACGGCCCTGCAGCGGGCGATAGATTCCGGCACATCGTTTGATGATTTCAAGAAAGAGTGCGGTGATATTTTTTTGCGGCGGGGATGGACCGGCAAGCGGGCCTGGCGGGTCGATAATATCTTTCGGACCAATATCCAGACCGCCTACAACGTCGGCCACTACAAGCAGTTGATGGCTGATCGGGATGTTTTCCCCTACTGGCAGTATTCGGCCATCAACGATTCCAGGACCAGGCCGACACACCTGGCCATGGACGGCAGGGTATGGCCGGCGGATCATCCTGTGTGGGACACCTGGTTTCCTCCCAACGGCTACCGCTGCCGCTGCTCGGTCATCGGTCTCACCAGGGGCCAGGCCAAGGCCAGCGGAATCAAGGTTGAGCATGTGGATCCGACCAACCGGCTGATTGAGCCGATCGACCAGGCCTCCGGTAACCGGATGCCTGCCCGGCCGTTGATTCCTGATCCCGGATTCAAACACAATCCGGGCAAGGTTTACTGGCAGCAGATGGCCGGGGTTATGACCGACCGTCTGGAGCAATACCCGCAGAAGTTATCCACCCTGGTGTTAAAGGACCTGCTGGCTGCGGATGGATTTGCCCGCTTTCTCAAAAATCCGGTTGGTGATTTTCCGGTCCTGCGACTGCGTAAAGACGCGGCCGAGGCGATCAACAGTAAGGCCGGAGTGGCGGTATTCAGCAAAGATTTCCTGCTGAAAAACCTGCGCAACTATCCGGGACTGACGGTGGAAGACTACAGGTTGCTGCCGCTACTCGGCGAGCGGCCGGACATGATCATCAAGGATTCCGGCAAGACCGTGGCCCTGCTCAAAAAAGGCGGCAGGTGGTTTCAGGCGCGGCTCAAATATTCCGGCAAGGCGCTGCGCGTTACCTCCTATCGCCAGGTTGAGCAAAAGGATGTTGATGAGCTGCTGAAAACAGGCCGTCTGATCTTCAGGAAAAAAGGATAAATCAAGCGAGGCTCAAAATTGCCCTTTAAATCAAAAAACAGAACCGCCCATCTCAATACTCGGGTGCGCAGGCTCGGTTTTAATGCAAGAGATTTTAAACGGGTTTTAAACAGGGTTCCTAAGTTTTGAGCGGTTTGCTTTTCAAGTGGTCGACCAGGGAGCTGCAAAAGCAGCTTGGCCAGGTCGCTGATCGAATCGGCAACCGGACTCTGTTGAAAAAGGCAGGGGCAGTGGTTCGGGAGTCGGTGCGTACCAATTTTGCCGCCGGAGGCCGGCCCCGAAAATGGAAACGGCTCAAGACCAGAAACGGGCAGCCGCTGCGTGATACCGGCAGGCTGCAGAACTCGATCACCAGCCGGGTGTCGGGCAAGGTGGTCTATGTCGGCACCAATGTCAAATACGCGGCCGTGCAGCATTTCGGGGCGAAAAAAGGCAGCTTCGGAACAGTGGTCGCCCATGTCAAGGGGCATGAGCGGACACGAAACGGCGCGACCTACCAGGTCAGACCGCACACCAGGCGGCAGAAAGCGCCATGGGGAACAATTCCGGCCCGGCCGTTTCTCCTGGTCCAGGATGAGGACAAGGTCGCCATACGGGCGGTATTGGCTGATTATATCGTAGAGGGGAAAAAATGAGCAACTGGATGGAGATTTTCAAGACCGGCCGCCACACGTCGGCAAACGGCATAACCAGGGAATGGACCGAGGCCGACCTGGAAAAGATGGCAGCGTCGTACCAGCCGGACAGCCACGAGGCGCCGATTGTGGTCGGTCATCCCAAGAGTGATGCTCCCGCCTTTGGCTGGATCGATCAACTCAAGGTCGTTGGCCGCCATCTGCTGGCCAAGCCGAAGCAATTGGAACCGCAGTTTGCGGAAATGGTGCGCACCGGGAGATTTAAAAAGCGGTCCATCTCCGTGTATCCGGATGGGACCCTGCGGCATGTCGGTTTTCTGGGAGCCCAGCCACCGGCAATTAAAGGGCTGAAGGATGTGTCCTTCAGCGATCAGGACGAAGAAACCTATGAATACCAGGACGTGGAGGACACGATGACGGAACTGGAAAAATTGCAGGCCGCGCTTGATAAGGAAAAAGCGGCCCGCGAAGCTGCCGAGAAAAAGGCGGCTGATTTTGAGGAAAAGGCAAAAACGGCCAGGGCTGATTTTGCCGAGGCGCAGAAGAAGGCCCGCCGGACCGAGGTCGATAACTTTATCGAATCCGGGATCAAGGATGGAAAAATCCTGCCTGCCTGGAAAAAGCAGGGCCTGGCGGATTTCATGCTGGCGCTGGATGAGCAGACCCAGACCTATGAGTTTGCCGAGGGAAGGGAAGAGACTCCCGGCAAATGGTTCCGGGCCTTTATTTCCGACTTTGCCGAGCATCCCCTGTTCAAGGAGATGGCGCGGCCCGATGGTGACGATAGCCGCCAGGAGGATGCAGCGTATGCCGAAGATGAAAAGGTCGCCGATGATATCGCCGGTGTCCACAAACGTGGAGAGAACAAATGACCACAGAAACGACTATGAATCGTCCGGCCTTTATCGCCTCTGATGATTACGGGCCGGTACTGTTGCCGGAGACCATCGGCGCAGGAGCCGACCTGGTCAAGGGAACCATCCTGGGCCGGGTAACGGCCACAGGAAAAATGATTGCCTACGCTGCCGGCGCTTCCGATGGTTCGGAAAATCCGGTAGCGGTGCTGATGGAAGATGCCAAGGCGGCAGCCGCCGATGTAAAGGCTGTTGTCGGTTTTGCCGGGGTGTACGTCAAGGCGAACATGACCGGTCTTGACGCCGCAGCCATCACAGCCCTTGAGGCGCGCGGCGTGTATTTCGCCGGGTAACAACTATCTATTCTATTTAGGAGGCCTATATCATGGCTGATGAGTTTACCGCCAGACAGTTGACCCTGGCGATCAATAAGATGAAACCCGCGCCGACCAGGGTGCTTGACACCGTGTTCGGCCGCAAGAAGCGCCAACTGACCGGGACGTTTAAATGGGATGTCAAGGAGTCATCCGGTCATCTGTTGTCCAATATCTCCACCGCAGCCCCGGCCACGGTCCGAGGCGGCATCGGCCGCAAGACCGTCACCTGCAACGCGCCCCGGTTCGCGGAAAAAGGGTTTATTTCCGCCGATGACCTGAAAGATATGCGCGCTTTCGGATCGGTCATGGCGACCGAGCTGCTCAAGGAGCGGATAGGTGAAGAGCAGGCCGACATGCGGACCTCGATTGATCTTACCCGGGAATACATGGCCGTCAAGGCGCTGTCCGGCCAGGTCGTGGACAAGGACGGGACCGTGCTCGTTGATTACAACCTGCCGGCCGCCCACAAGCCGACCCTGACCGGTACGGCCAAGTGGACCGACGCAGCCTCTGAGCCGATCAAGAACCTGAGGGCCTGGAAAAAGATAATCTCGCAGCATGCGGGACCGGTCAGCGGATTTGCCGCCTTCTGCGGATCCGGCGCCATGGACGCTTTGATCAATAACGATAATGCCCGCGAGCTGCTCCAGTATTCCGCCGGCAGGCAGATTGCCGAAGAGGGCCGTATCGCCCGCCTGGCCAAGGTCAACATTGACGAATACGACGGCACCTACACCGATGATTCAGGGGTCATGCACGACCTGATCCCGGAGAACGTCTTTGCCCTGGTTGGCCTTGGGCCCCAGATCGCCGCCGAGCTGTTTGCGCCGGTGATTGACCTGAAAGCTCCTGCCGGTGTCGGCAAGGGTAAACCGGCCGATATGTTCTTCTCCAAGATGTGGGAGGATGATGATCCGTCCGGCAAGTGGATCAAGGCCGAGGCGCGCCCCCTGCCGGTTATGTTCCAGCCGCTGGCCGTTATCTGGGCCGTGGTGGTGTAACCGGATTTTATCCACGGCTCGCGGGATAAGCGGGCCGGAAACAATGGGAGGAAACATGATGCAGTGCAGAGTATGCGCCGGCGGCGTTATTGATGACGGCAAAGATATCCATTACCCGGGAGCCCTGGTGGAAATTGAGGATAAAGAGGCCGCCGGTTTGATCAAGGCGGGCAAGGTCAGGGAGGCCAAGCCTCCCCTGCACGTGGTCGTCGATCTTGATGATATCGTCGAGGCCATCGGCGCCCTGGATAAGGATGACGATGTGCTGTGGACAAAATCCCACAAGCCGAAGACGGAAGTTTTGTCGTCAATCCTCAAAAAGGAAATCACCGCTAAGGAACGGGACGCGGCCTGGGCGATTTACCAGGATAAGGAATCCAGATGAGTTACGCCACCGTTGCCGACATCAAAAAATGGCTGGATGAGGATGAGCTTATCCAGCTGACCGATGATGGTGACCAGGGCGTGATCGATGAAGCTGTCGTTTCCGAAGCCATTGCCTATGCCCAGGACATTATCGACGGCTACCTCGGCACCAGGTATACCCTGCCCCTGGCCCAGGAGCCGACGATTTTAACCAGGTTCTGCGCGGATCTCGCCGTCTGCGCCCTGTATGACCGCAGACCGACCGGCAGGCCAGAGCACTGGCAGAAGCGCTGTGAAAATTCCCATCGTTTTTTGAATCTGGTGGCCGTCGGTAAGATTTCTCTCGGCGTCTCCGACCCGGAGGGATCAGGAGGCAGGGAGCAGGCAAAGGTGGATGCGCCGGATCAACTTTTTCCCCATTCGGAGCTGGATAAATATTGAAACAGATACTGCTGGCCGTCCAGGCTGAACTTAGGAATTACCTGGATTACATCCGGGATCGTGACATCTTCATCGCCCCGAGCGTGTATTCAATTAATACCGGGGCAAAGATGCCCTGCGTCGCCATCAAGGACGGACGGACGGAGATGCGGGAACTCTCCTGCTGCGCGGTTGAGTGGAAGCTGCCGGTGCACCTGGTGGTCTTTGTGCAGTTGGCCAAAGATACGGACAGAGCAATCATCGGCGATGCCTCCACGACCCAGGCCGGGGTACTGACGATTGCCGATGATATCAAGCAAAAACTGGTCGGTAATCTGCTCGGCATGGAGCCCGTTATACAGGCTGCAACCCTGACGGACGAAATGGAGTCGGAGATGTTTATCGATCCGCAGTCAAACGGCATCCAGCGCAAACAGTTGACCATCACCTATACCAAAGAGGTTCAAGGACCATGTGGAAGTTAAAGAAGGATCAACCACCGTTTGAAGTGGTTGACGGCCCGCTGGCCGGGCATGTGTTTACCCATGATTTTCAGTATCGGGAGATTCCCGAGGAACACAAAAAAGCGTTTGTCCGAGTGAAAGCGGCCAAGGCGCCGGGAAAGGGAGGAAAGAAAGATGCTTAACCCACGCGCGAGTCTGAACCTGACGGCGGTGTCGGCCGGGACGATGGAAACGGCGATCAACACTTTTCAGGACTTGGACCAGTCCATCCTGATTGGTGATTCCGATTACCTGAACCTGGACCTGCGGCGGGAAAATAACGTCGATGAGGCCAACGGAAAAGAAGAGGCCGATCTTATCTATGATAACGGCAATACCGCATCAGGGACCTTTAACTTTGCCAAGCTGCAGCCCAACCAGGCCGCCTTTATCCTGGCATACGCACTGGGGAATTGTGCCACGGTTGCCGCCGGGTCCGGATACCAGCACACCATCACGCCGATAGACGGCGATGTCGACGTTGCCAGAAGCAATCCCAGCTTTACCGCCGCCCAGCGCATCGGTAAGACCATCGACAAAAGGCGGTTGGCGTCCTGCTTTGTCGATTCCGCGACCCTGACCTTTGCCGCTGATGACTGGGTAAAGGGGTCCGCCTCCATCAAGGCCACAGGCATGCATGAGGACACGGTGATCGAAGAGACCGTAACCGCCGCCGATAACGCGACCACGCTTACCCTGGCGGCAAACGCTGTCCAGGGCGCCACCGATGCCGAGCGGCTGGATTCGATTCAGGTGGTCAGGGCCATGGTCGGCGGCGGCTATAAGTTTGCCGTTGTCAACGCCGTTTCCGCCGACACCCCGGCGGTCATCACCATTGAGTCCCTGGGCGGGTCCGGGTCCAAAGTGGATTACAAGATCCTGTACACCCCCACGGAACCGGCATGGGCTACTTTTCCCGCCCGGATCGTGGAGACACCCCTGCGGGTTGCCCAGGCCTGTATCCATCTCGGCGGCAACTGGGACGGCAGCCAGTTTGTCGGTGGGCACCAGGTGGCCGCGACCCTGCGTCAGTTTGAGTACAAGATCAACAATAATATGTCGCTCGAATTCACGCCCTGCGCCGGTGGCGCCAACGCCGGCCGCTGTTTCCGGTCGGGACGGGTCCAGACCCTTACCCTGACCCGCAACATGCGCAACATGCTCATGCAGCGGTACATGGATGCCAACGAGTATTTTGGCCTGTACCTGCTCTGCGAGGGCGCCGAGTATGAGGCCGGGCAAAAGTATACCCTGGAGTTGATCTTCCCGCGTCTGGGCCTGCTGTCCGCGCCCATGTCCACGGACAACAAGCTTGTTGCCGAGGCAGGTGACCTGCAGGTATTGGAGGACGCGACCCATGGCTCGGCGATTGTCCGGGTAAAAAACCTGGTTCCCGGGTACGCCCAGTAATTTTTTATGTATAAAACCTGCCGCCTGACGCCCACTGCCTCCTCTGCTGGTGGGCAGGGCCGAGGGCGGCATCCTTACAAACAACATCACGCAGAGGACAACAAACATGGCACGAGGCGAATCAACAAGCAGAAACGAGCTCCATCTCCACGACAACCTTTCCGATACTCCCATTGTCTTTTATTACCGGATGCCGACGACCAGGGAACGGGAGGGATTTTCCAACGAGGCCATCCAGCGAAAAGGCAAAAAGATCAAGTTCCGCCAGGCGGAAACGCGCCTGAAATATGGTCTTAAGGTACTGACCGGCATCCGCAAGGGCGATTTTGAGCGCATGATTGACGGTAAACCGGTGCCGTTTGCCAGTGATGCCGGTGATCCGGAATATTACAAGGACTGGAAAATCTGGCTCAAGGACCATGCGGCGGATCTTGTGATGCTGCTGGGCGCCCATATCTTTGAGGGCTCGGCCGAGATTGAAGAGCCGGACGAAGATGAGGACGCGGCCCCAAACTCAAGCGAGACCTTGCCGCAATAAAGGCGGGTCTCTGTACGATTGAGGATGAAGAAGAATGCAGGATCGAGGTCGGAGACAATCTTGCGCAAACCTGCAAAATGTGCCCGAAAGAGCGGCATGCGGATCTGCACCCCTACACCGTCAAGCTGCTGAGAATCAGGGCTATGGTCGAAGGCGGATATCCGCTGCAGGCCGATGATCTGACCCCTGATGAGTGGATGGATCTGGGAGAGATTAAAAAGCTGTTTAACCCGCCGTTAATCTGCCCGCTAATGGGCAGGGAGAAATAACCATACCGTGAATTCCACCAGACTGAACATAGCCATCGAGGTTGATGACAAGGGCACGGTAAAAATCCGTCAGTTGGGGAAGACCGCCGAAAAGGCCGGGGCCAAAGCGGAGAAGGGATTTAAACGGGCAGGCCGTACCCTGGGGGATTATACGGAGCGGGCGGCAAAGGCGGCAAAGGCAACCGCCTTGATCGTCGGCGCCGGGGTTACTGCCGGTCTTGTTGCCATGACAGCCGCCATGAAAAAGGCGGTCGGCCTGGCAAATGAACAGGAGAAGGTGGAAACCAGGCTGGCCGCTGTGCTCAAGGCAACAGGCAATGCCTCCGGGTACAACATTGAGCAGCTCAAGGCAATGGCCTCATCGATGCAGAATGTAACGACTGTCGGCGATGAGGTCATACTGTCGGGCATGGGGATCCTTGCAACTTTTAAAAATGTCCGGGGAGAGGGGTTTGAGCGGGCGACCATGGCGGCCCTTGATATGTCAAACGTCATGGGCACCGATTTGAACTCTTCAATTACGCAAATCGGCAAGGCGCTGAATGATCCTATCCAGGGATTAACAGCATTGAGTCGGGTAGGTGTCACTTTCACCGACCAACAAAAAGAACAGATAAAGGTTCTGCAGGCGTCAGGAGATATGATGTCCGCCCAGAACATTATTCTCAAAGAGTTGGAGTCTGAATTCGGCGGTGCGGCATCGGCGGCAGTAAAGGATTTTGACGGCAAAGTCTCCCAACTCAGTAATTCTTACGGTGACATGTGGGAACAGTTGGGGTTCACCATCACCAAGTCTGACGAATTTAAAAGCGAAGTTGACAGCCTTCGGCAAGAAGTCGAAAAATTCACCGCCTATATCGAAGCCCATAGGGAAGCAATAGGGTCGTTTTTTGCGGGTGGTCTCGAAGCCGTCAATACTCTAATAGACAAAACGCGAGAAGCAGCAGCAGCTATGCAGGCCCTGCGCGATCTGGCTCATGGCGTGATAACTATTCAGCAGTACCTCTCTCTCGATCCGGCCGAATTACTTAACTATTCAAAAGTCAGGCTTGCCATACATGAGATTGCCGACGCAGAGGCCGAGCTGGCCAAGGCAAAATCAAATCTGGCGGTAAAAGAAAGATTATCCTGGCTGGTCAGCTCTAAATCAATCGAGACCGCCAGAGCGCGAGTAAAAGAGCTTTCAGAGCAGGTTGCTTATTTGAAAAAATGGCGCAACGAACTGGCCAAAGGTGAGGGTGCCGTCAATAACGTTGCCACTGCCTATAAACAGTTTGCCGGAGCCGCTGACGTGGCCGGGCTGGCGGCGGCAGAGGCTGCGATGAAAACGCAGAAGAATGCCAAGAAAACCGCAAAGATTGTCTGCGAGGCCCACAGACAGGAATTGACCTGCGCCCAGAAGGCCACCGTCAAGGCGGTTGAATACGATATCAAATATCACAAGGAGCGGTACCGGAATACCGACATGTTTGTCGGCAAAATCGAGGCCGACAAGCGGGCCGCCGAGATGATCAAGGCCCAGGAGCAGGCCACCAACGAGGCAATAAACGCAGACCTGGAAACCGCCATGAACGAGCGTGACGATCTGTATGGATTGCACGCCGAAAAGGTCAACCAGCTCCAGCAGAACATGGTCAATGACCTGGGCCGCATGGGCAATGAGTATATCAACAAAATACTGACCGGCCAGATTAATACGGCCGGTGACCTGATTAAAGGTCTGTTTGATTCAATTCGGGACCAGTTCTTTCGACTGGTTGCACAGCTCGCATCAAATTCCCTGGTTGAGCTCATCTTCGGCAACGGTTCTTCCGGCGGCCAGACCCTGGGCTCGGCTTTATCTTCCCTGTTCGGCGGGGACGGATCTTCCGGTGGCGGGGGAAGCAGTAACGTAACCTCTCTGATCCCGTCATCCGGTTTAGGTTCAGGAATCCATGATTGGGTTGCAACCAATGTCAGTGAGGGAGCTGCCGACGGGCTGGCCACACTGGCTTCAGGCGCGGCTATGGTTGGCGGGGCGTATGGCATGTACTCAGGCGTCAACAACATGGCCCACGGTAATGTTGCCGTTGGTGCCGCACAGACAGGAGTGGGTGGATACTCCATGTATCAGGGCGCGGTCGGCCTTGACCTGGTTCCAGAGGGCACGGCCACGCAGTTTGCGTCTGATGTGGCTGGTTATCTTGGATATAACGGCGGTCAGACGACAGTCGAACCGTATGTCTCCGGGCAGGTTTACCAGCAGCTTGGATCGGAAATAGGGAAGACTGCGGGGCAGGAGATAGGGGTCTCGCTTGCGAATAATGGGAGCGGGTTGACTACCGGTATAGGCTCAGGGATGGGCATGCTGTCAAGTTATGCCGGTGCAGGATCTGCAGCGGCTGGTGAAGGGACAATGCTGGCGGCACAGGGGATGTACTCAGGTGTTGGGGCATCCGGTATAGGTTCAGGGGCCGGTATGATGTCCAGTTATGCCGGTGCCGGTGCCGGGGCAGAGATGGGATCAGCTTCCATGGCCGGGCCGATGGGTATTATTGCCGCTGTCGGCATTGCCATGAATTCTTTTCTCCCAAAAATCCCTGACCTCATTGCGGAATCAACCAGGAAGGAAAGCGGCATCGGTCTTGGAACTCCTGCGGAACATAGCGAGCTATTATCCGGCGATTATTCCGCCATTGATATGTCGAATTATGCCAAGAAATGGAAGGACGTTTTTTCCGGGATAGCTGAAACCGCCATGAGTGATTTCGGCGGCCTGTCCGACATGACGCAGCAGCTCGGGCAAAACATGGATACAACCCATGTCCAGCAGTATCTATCCACGCTGGCCGGGGTAAACGTATCCATGGCCGATACCGCCACCACCATGCAGCTCGCTCACGAGGCTGCCCAGGGCAATGAGACGGCTTTTAACCAGCTGTACGAAACGCTTAATGGCGTGATGGCGGCAACCGGCGATTCCACCGAGTATGCCTCCGCATCCGCCTATGGCCTGGTTGATGCCATGATAGCCGCCGGGGAGGCCACCGACGCGACAGTCGGACAATTGGACGGCGTTTCAGAGTCCTTTTATACTGCGCAAAATGCTGCTGATTCTTTAGCCTCTGCCATGGTCGATAGCGGCATTGCCACCCAGGATACCGCGGACCAGATATCAGAAGCTTATGGCTCCGGCATTGAGGCAGTTGAACAATATGTGCAGCATATGAACGGCCTGGACGATGAATGGCTCAGCTCAAGCGATGTCATGGACGAAGTCAAGGCCGCCGCCGCCGGTGGATCAGGGGCGCTGCAAACGCTGATACATGATATTGAGGGAACCGGTATCGGCTCCACACAAGCAGCACAGGCTGCCCAGGCAATGACCAACGCTGTCCGCAAGTTTTCCAGCACCAACCTTGATCTGGAGGCTACCGCCCGCCTCAATGTGGAAATTCAGGGTGCGGCGAACATGTCAAGTTCCATTTCCGGCAGCTCAAGTTTGTCCAGCGACAGATATTTTGATCCCTACGATAGGTACGGAGATGCAGAGGGGTCAGCCCTCGGCGGCGTTGTCGAGCGTCCGACCTGGTTTACTCCGTTCAATTATTTTGGCGAGGCCGGCCCGGAGGCCATAACCCCGCTCCGGCACCCGAAACAGATCAATCATATTGAGGATAAGATAGACAAGTTAGGTAGGTATCTTGAGTTGTTGGGTCAACAGGTAATTAAAGTAGAGAACAAGCTTGTCGTCGAACTTGATGGCAAAAAAATTGATGCTCGGGCTCGTGCAGAAGCAAATAGAGTATTTGACCGAAGAAACAACCGTGGCGGCATTGGACAGCACGTCTTCTAAGACTATTCGATGAATATTGATATAAAAATACCTGATTTTATCGGGTTGTCATCTTTGGACGATATCAAAGTATCAATGGACCATTACAGCGGAGGATACGTTAGACCATCCTATGGGACAGTGCGGCTTTCGCAGGAAATCTTCAATGATGACTTTCCGCCCCCGGTGACCGTGCAGATATCAATACTGGCCGACATAAATGGGAGTGATCAGCAGATAATCAATGGAGTAGGTCATCTGTTACGATACGATTCAACGGGAGTTGAATACTCGCTATATGGCGATAGCTTTTCTACGATGATCAGTGATCATACATTTGATGACAATCTGATTAATATTTTCAATTGGGCATGTGAGTCGTCTCGTTTAAATTTATCATTGGATCATTCTGCAGCACGATTACCAAGCCCTGCTGTTTATTACCAAGTTACAGGCGAGCACCAGTTGATTGATGTGCTCGATACCATAGCCGGCTTTTTTTGTCATTTCTTCGAAATAAAAGATTCTGTGTTGCGTTTGGGTGACATGCTGGTTCCCACAGGCCAACCGATATTTTTAGGATATTTTGACGCGTTTACAAGCCCCCACGCAGGCCCTCAGGCGTACTCATTATTTACCGCAGGCTCGGAGTCAGTCTCAGGGGTTTATCATTATGGGGTTCCATTTGAGATAAATCCTGTATGTCACAACGCATCTTCAAACATCCAAGATGCCTTGGCTGATATAAAAACTATTTTGTCAAAAAGATGGCTGTCCAAGTCAATCCCGCTTTCGTCTGGACCTCCGGAAATAGGAGCCCAATTGCAATGGACGGATAACCGGTTAATAAAGGATGTGTTCTGTACGATGACGGTCCGCGCACTTACCTACCATTGGGGCGCAGTCGGTGATGTGCCGAAAATTTTTATCGAAGGCGAAGGTGATGAGGTTTTAGCGTGAGCGGTGGCCTGCAAATTATAGAGAGGAATAGGATTGTATCAGTTGAAGTCCCGGGTGCTTTACCTGGATTTCCGGCAAACAATCTGCTTGATAACCATCCCTCTAATTCATGCAAGGTCGGCCCTGGTGGAGACGTAGTTATTACTGCTAAAACCATAGGGACAACAAACGCCCTCATGTTGGTAAATTCTTTTTTTTACAACGTGGAGGCGTCTATCGAGAGTGATTTTAACAGGAATTGGGCGCCGGTGCTTTCGGGAGATTCTGTTAGTTGGGAGGCTCCAGAATCAAGCAATACGGTAAATTGGGCGAATAATGATTTTGAGAATAAGACATCCTCGATTGATACAAGAGGACGAAATGTTTTTATCCAATGGCCCGAGACAGTCGCTCCGTTGACTATTACCTTAACGATTGCCAGGGCAAACGATAGAGATTGGTTTGGTGGGGGAATCAGAGCTGGATTGCTCACCGATTTGGGACAATATAATTGGAATGTGCAAGAAGGAAGAAAAAATTATGGAGCGGAAGAACAGCTCCAAGGCGGTTCCTGGTATGAAGAATCCGGCCCGATTGTTCGTGTTTTCAGTGGTACGGTTACCGCCAGAAAACGGTCTGATTTTAGAAAGATTTTAGAGTTGTATGATCGAATAGGCCGACGTCCTATTGTTTGGAAAATTTTTTGTTTCGATAACGCTGAATATCTCGTTTTTGGTCGTATGCCTGGAGATGGCCCTACGGGCGCTTACGAGTCATTAAATTCAGCAACGCTTAATCTGACCATAGAGGAGGTCGTATAGGATGGCTGATTACAAAGTATATCCATGTACGGATTTATCTCAACTCAGCGCTATAGATGGAGCTGCTCTCATAGAAAATGATTGGGCAATAGTCGTGGAGGATGGAGAAGACGTGCGTTTTTATCGATTGAGCGCAGACAGTGGGGAATCTACATCATCCCCGGATGTTATTGCGCCCGGTGCCAATGCAGGGCAAAAACGCTGGTTGCTACAGACTTTAGCTGCAGGCTTGCTCAACACCCATAAATCCAGCGGTGATCATGACGGGCGGTATTACACCAAGGCACAAAATAATAGTCTGCTCAACACCCACAAGTCCAGCGGTGACCACGACGGGCGGTATTACACCCAGGCACAAAATAATAGTCTGCTCAACACCCACAAGTCCAGCGGCGATCATGACGAGCGATACAACGCACGCAGGAAAGGGCAGATTATAATGATCAATTCCGGGTCAACTCCAAAAGCATATCTGTCTATCTTTAATGACGTGCTTGATTGGAGATGCGCAATTTTACCAATACCTTCCGGTTTACATGTGGAATCGGGAGGAATTATATCTTTAACCATTCTTGATAATAACGGCGAGCCACCTGATAATGTCAATTCCGTCGTCAATGAAGATGTGATCATAATTATCGCCAGCACTAAAGGCGGTTCCACAAACCTAAAATTACACATAGATAGTCTGGTCGTCTACGGGAGTTAAGCTATGGGTGCAAAATACAAATTAACGAATGGGGACGCCGTTTTAAACACTGAAACTAAAGCATTTATTTACCCCCATTCTGAAAGCCAGGAATGGCAGGAATATCAGACCTGGTTATCCGGTGGGAATTCACCTGATCCCGTCTACACCAGGGACCAGGTGCTGGCTCAAAAGATATCAGCGGTCAACGCGACCACGGATGTCCTGATTGCCACAGGCTTCGTCTATCCGGATGCGGACGGGCAGCCGGTCAGGTTGTTGGAAGTCGACCAGCACAACTTCGAAGGCGAAAAAAATATGTACGCCGAGCTTGCCTGGGACGGGGCGGATGTATCCGGGTATTTTCCCGTCCAGGTCAAGGTCAACAAAACAGCCTCCGGGGCTCCCGTATTCCTGACGATTAACAGTCTGGACGAATACAAGACATTTGTTCGGGCAGGGAAAATGTATATCCGGCAATGCCTGGCGGACGGTTGGCAGATCAAGGCCGACCTGCAGACAAAGACGCTGGAAGAGTTGACCAGTTGGGTTGATCCCCGGCTTTAACAGGAGTTTAAAATGCCAACGTATAACAATATCGGTGCAAATAACTACAAGACACCATCCGGGATCCTGGCCGCCGGTGCGGTCGGGTTTGAGACCACGGACATCCTGGATTACCTGGACGGGATTGTCCGCACGTCTGACCTGCCGGCATTCAATCTGCTCAGAGATCGCCACGATGAGACGTTCACCGGCGCTGGATCAGTGGCCGTGCAGTTTGCCCAGCCGCAACTGTTGCGCACGATCCTGATCACATCCACCGTTTACCTGGATATGCATATCAACGTGGCAGGTAATGACCCTCCCAAACGGTTGCTGGCCGGGAAAGAATATTTCCTGGTTCCGAACGGCAAAATAGACGGCCTGGTATTTGACCACCAAACCGACGGGACGGTGATTGTCGAGCAGATCGGACCTCCAACGGCAGAGGCTTCCGGGGCCGGGGGTGATGTGACCTTCGGAGGAGAGAGCGTAACATTTGGCGGCGAGGGGGTAACCTGGTGATGATTATTCGACACGGACGAAATTTGATTGCGATAATGGCGCTGGTAATGGTGCTGACGCCTTACACGCTGTATGCGGCCAAGGAACTGGATGCAGACGGCAACGGCGCCATGGATATTGCCAACGGCGGCACCAACGCCCAGACGGTACAGGCGGCCCGGAATAATCTGGGGCTGGGCAACGTCGACAATACCCACGATGCCGACAAGTCGATCTCAACGGCCACCCAGGCGGCCCTGGACACAAAGATCGAAACGATCCAGCCTGGCACAAATATTTCCGTCGACAACACAGATCCAACGCATCCGATTGTCAATGCCACCGGCAGCGGCAGTGGTTCGACGGATCTCCATTCTCCCGGCGAAATAGGGGATGTGCTGCCGGCCCCTGCGCATTTTACCTATCTACAGTGTGACAGCCTTGACATTAACCCGCCGCCGGCCGGGGCAACGGGAGAAATGGCGGTCCACGAAGATCCTGACTCAGCAGGTGACGACATGATCGGTTTCAAAGCGCCGACAGATGTCAACCTGGACGGCAGCCAGGCTGGAGACTTGTTGTGGATACTGCCAGCCGATGACGGCCTCTCCGGCCAGGTTATGGCCACAGACGGGGCACAGACGCTCGGATGGGTGACGCCTCTTGTAAAATCAAACAATCTATCCGATCTGGATAATGTGGCGGCGGCGCGAACGGCGCTTGATGTGCCGTCTAACAGCGATCTGCAATCTAAGCAGAATGCTATTACAGGATCATGTGGCGTTGGTGAATTTATTGTTTCGATCAACAATGATGGCACAATTGTATGTTCTCCGGCAGTATCTCATTACAAGGTGGTTCCGTTATATTCTGATTCTTCATGCGCACCAGGAGATTTCGCGTGGGATTCAGCGAATAAGTTCAGCTTTATGTGCGTGTCGCAAAATCACTGGGACTACAGGGACGAAACAGGAGCATGGGTGGTGTGGGATTATCCGGATCCAATAATTACAATTAACACAGAAACAGGCCATGCATATAGCCTCAATGATAGTTCTACAATTGGCCAAACTTGGACTGTCCCACAAGGTGGAGACGGCAACTTGTCAAAAGTTATATTACAAATAGACTCTGTGACGACATCGGGAACAATCACCTGCAGGGCCTCAACCTCAAGCGGGCAGTTGGATTTATCTTCAAATTATGCAAAAGGTTCTGCCTCAGTTGCAGCCCCTGGAGAAATAGCGGTCCAATTCCCTACTCCGGCTTCAATGTCCGTTGGTGACGTTATGAGTGTTGCGTGTCAAGTTTCTTCCGGGACAACCGCAAACTTCTCTTATTCCAATAGCAATCCATATTCTGACGGGAATAAATATACGACCCGTACCTTAACATGGGATTTAGGCACAGTTGGACTCTTGGACATTAACGATGATTTTTACTTTAAATATTCAAGGTAAATCGATGAATGGATTAATGGTGTTTTCCAGGATATTAGTATTATTTTTAATTGGATTAAGTTCACAGCTACAGGCTGCGAATTATACGCAAACGTTTTCCTGGAATGAGGGTTCCAACTGGTATCCGGTGCAATGGGTTGTCCACGACAGTGGGACTCCGGCCACATGGCAAGCGTCAACCGCATATTCCACAGGCGCCACGGTTGTCGGAACCACCCCGGTTTATGGCGTTTATTACGAGTGTACACGGGCGGGCACGTCAGATGCGACCGAGCCGACCTGGCCGACGGTCGACGGCTCCCTGGTCGATGACCCCGATGGTTCCGGCGTACAGTGGACGGCGGTGCATAATAACGCATATTATCAATGGTTCAAGAATAGCATTTACACCATAGGCGACAGGGTATTCGCCTCCACTGATCCAGCCTACGGATGGTATTATGAATGTATACGTGGAGGACTGTCCGGAGAGACGGAACCAACCTGGACGAACACTGAAGGCGCAACTATTACGGGAACTCTCCCTGACCGGCCCGTCGTTGTCCGAATATTTGCCAATGACACGGAAATCGGACAGGCGTATGACAATGAATCTGAGGCAACCCGCACTGAATATACAGCCACATGGAATTTGTCGCCCGGGCGAGTCCATATTACATCATCTGCGGAGTTGGCGGCAGGTGAAAAATGGACCGCATCTACCGCATATACAACAGGTGACCTGGTCGTGGCCACTACGCTTTTCGGTAATGGATGGGTCTACTTTGAATGCACACGGGACGGGACATCAGGTGCGACCGAACCAACCTGGTCAACGGTTGACGGAGCGACGATAGATGACCCTGACGCCGCTGGTGTCCAGTGGACCGTTCATAATACCGCAATCGGTCAATGGCAGCCTGGGCATGCCTACAACCTTAATGATCGTATTCGTCCGAGTACAATAAAAACACCAGGTGGTACGGTGTATAAGTGCACCAGGGCGGGCACATCAGGAGCAACCGAGCCAAACTGGCAGGCAGGTGGAAAAATTCCCTGGTTCGCCTTTTTCCGGAAGTGGTGGCAAACGTTTGGGATTCATGTGGCGACACATATAGAGGATCCTGACAATAATGGTTGTCAATGGGTGATGGAGCAACGTCCGAAAATATCCGATCCCTCCGCGCAGGTTCGACTCAACCTGAAGACGGCTAATGAGGCTGCTGACCATATAGGCAGGAGCATGAATTAATGGGTGCGGAAACTGATTTCCCATGGACCGACATACCGTCTGAAGTTCTGTCCTATGGTAATTTCCGATTACGTGGATTAGCGCAATATTTCAAAAGGCCGGTACTCAAACAAGGGGAGACAGGCTCTTGTTGCAATTGTGGCCGGGAAAAGAATATCCAGTCATCAGGTCTGTGCCGACCTTGCTATAACGTGACCAAAGGCAAAGCCGGGGCTGACTTGCTCAATGCCCTGACGGGGATACGGGCAAGATTAACGCAAAACGTTACTCGTGTAGATGCCGGCAAGATAGGGGCGCTTGTTGGTGGTAATACAGACGCCGACGATGATGACCATTTCGAGCCACCCAAGGTGATAAAAAAAATAGAAATAACGGACCCGAAATATGTCGATGCCTCAGACGATGAAAATTCGACGGGACTGCCGTCTGAAAGCGATTATGAAAAAAACATTGCCGAGGGTTCCGAATGCCCGGAGTGCATTAAACCAGAGGGTGTGCAGTGCAACGAGGTGTTTCTGGTGGATGACAGCGACCCCGATGAACATAATATTGTCGGCCCGCTGGGAAATCCAAATGTAGCTGTCAATGCTACCCTGCGGGCTGAGGCTGATGAAATGATGCAAGAGAACCCGGATGGGCCGCCTTTAGTAGAAGTCGGGTCTGAAAGCCATGAAATTGAATTTGTTAAAGCTGTCGTCAAAAGTTCGGTCGTTATCGAGTTCGGCGATGCCGAGCTTGAGTTTCGAGCGGGCTCGGACACGGTAGATATCAAGGTTGAAGATGGCGGCGACCTGATATTCTTCGCCAGAAATATTGAAAAAGTGTTTTTGAAAGCACTAACCGCGCTCCTTTAAACTGGAGAGGTTTTTATGAAGATATCAACAATAATTGTAGCCGGTATGTTGTGTCTGGTGTTGGGCGGCTGTAGTCGGCATGACTATTATACTGCGATTGACAACCAGGGCCGTTTTTTAGCCGAAAGGCGAGCGCAGATTATAGCCGCCAGGCTGGAGATGTTCAACAAGGCTATGGAAGCAGCCGGAAAAACTGACACACCGCTTGATGACATGTTGGTTTATATTACCTATGATAAAGAAACGCTCAATACTGCCGCCCAGCAGCAACCGACGGCCATCACTCCGCCCGCTGATGCCCCTGAATACATAAGTTCGGTCGGCAATTTTGTGGTCCCATTTATCCCCTGGTATTATGCCGGCAAGATGGTATCAGCAGGATACGAGGTGATGAAGCAGGCGCTCGGGCCACGTTATGTGACCGGCGGAGGGCCGCTCAACATTTATGATTCCTATAATAACATGGACCTCAATGCCGGCAGAGACGGCAGCTTGACCGGACCTTCGCGGGTTTTGACCGACAGCCATGATACAATGCCGCAACCTGATTCGCAAAGCGCTCCTGCAGGAGAGATAAAATGAGTTTTATTATCCAGGCGATTGTTCGGGCACTGATCCCCGCGTTATTATCTATTGGGTCCGGATGGCTGCGCAAGTGGACATCAACCGCCAGACACGAGCAAACCAGGCCCTACATAGATCAGATATTTCAGGTACTGCTTGGCTTTGCACAGGACCCTCATACAGAGGTTCCTTCCAGGCAGGCGGAAGCGGTTGTCAAAGGGATAAGGTCAATAGTTTATGCATTGCTCGATGGTGGAGGGACGGGAACGTCCGATAACATTCAACCATGGGTTCCAAAAGATGAAAAATAATACGTTCGGACTTGGCGAGTATCAACTGGCGGTGCTGATCATTGACGATGACTTTATCACAACCGGATATTATTCGTTTGAAGATGGCGGTGTCATTTGGCACTGTCGGGTTGACGATGGTCTATGGTCAACCGATTTTACCCCTATAGGAGTTGAGAGTGACTTCGACCTTGCTTTATGCCCCGGCGGATTACTGGCTACTGTCTGACGCGGCTCGTGCTGAAATTTGTGATGGCTGCGGCCCAAACTTTCTGGCCGAGTTTATTCCCGACAAACTGCTCGGGCTCGATATCAGCGATGCCTGTGATATACATGATTATATGTATGCGATGGGGGAGGATGAAAATGATCGGCGGGTTGCCGATCGGGTTTTCCTCAATAACATGCTCAGAATAATTAACCACGATTCTAAAAAAGCCCTTAAGCCGGCCCGCAGGGTTATGGCCCTTACCTATTATTATATAGTAAGGAGTTTTGGTGCCCCATGGTTCTGGGATGGAAAAAACCTGCCGGAAGAGATGAACGCTCCTTCTGATATATTCGGTCCTGAATTTGATAGCTGACTGATTCTTTCCTTACTCTTTTCAACGCTGGTTAAAGAGTGCTGAAATACCCTTTAGAGCATTTTTTCGCTAAAAACACCTTGCAACTCAAGTTCTAAAGCAACCGCGCAATGGTTCTAAAGCAACCGCCGCGCTACACGATATCTGGGTATTTCCCGACCCTGAAACCGGGCAACCCTATATTCATCGCCTTCATTGGATGAAGCATCTTTGCAGGCGGGCCAAGGTTAAACATTTTGGTCTTCATGCTATCAGGCATCTGACGGCAAGTATCCTTGCAAAAGAGGGG
>WGCP01000368.1 GCA_015493715.1 Desulfobulbaceae bacterium | reverse complement strand
TTCTCATCCAGTATATCGATAACCTCATCCACATAGGCCTGCCGCTCGGACAGCGTACTTTCAAGATGGAAAGTAAGTTCTCGATGCTCCACAGGAAAAAGATAGGCAAAGGAATAGTCCTCCAGCTCTCTCTTCATCCAGTCAATACCCAGACGACTGGCCAGCGGTGCATACAGATCCATGGTTTCGCGGGCTACATGACGGCGGAGATCCTCGGGTGCCGATGCCAAGGTCAACATGTCCTGCAGACGATCAGCCAGTCTGACGAGTAAAACGCGAATATCCGCGCCCATGGCCAGGAACAGTTTACGGATATTTTCGGCATGACCGGCCAGGTGCGAATTATACCGGACATTGGTGATTCTCGTGGTGCCGTCGACAATATTGGCCACATCATGCCCAAACCGTTTTTCCAGCTCAGGCAAAGTGGCGACCTTCTCTTTCAGGACCCCATGCAGGAGTCCCGCGACAATCGTCTCCCGATCCATCTTCATGGAGGCAAGAATAGATGCGACCTCAAGCAGATGCCGAATATAGGGCTCGCCGCAGGCGTGGAGTTTGCCGGCATGCCGCTCACCGGCAAACGCATAGGCATCCTCAAGAGGCGTTAAATCGACCCCATGCAGATAGCTGGCTGCTATCGAATACAACCACTTGAAATCAGGCATCATTACCCTGCAATTTCTGCAGCTTTTTATTGACCATGGCCTCAATACCGGCGGCGGCTTCGGCCATAGGCAGCATGATTGTCTCGCCGCTTGCCCGCAGGCGCAACTCAATCATGCCTTCTTTTTCAAACGTCTTGCCCACCGTTGCCCGATACGGAATGCCGAGCAGATCGGCATCCTTGAACTTGGATCCGGGTCGTTCATCCCTGTCATCGAGCAGTACATCCAGGCCCCTGGCCTGCAGGTCTTGGTACAATTGTTCGGCAGCCTCGCAGATGGATTTATTTTTCAGGCCGAGATTAAGGACAATGACCTGAAACGGGGCCAGAGGCAGCGGAAATATTATGCCGTTTTTGTCATGATTCTGTTCAATGGCCGCAGCAACAACCCGACTGACACCGATCCCGTAACACCCCATGACAAAAGGTTTTTCCACTCCGTCCTGATCCTGAAAGGTCGCCTTCAGGGCCGTGGAATAATTTGTTCCCAGTTTAAAGATATGGCCGACCTCAATGCCCTCGGTAAGGGAAAGTTTTCCCCCGCAGACCGGACAACCGTCCTCAGCGGTAATCCGGCGCAGATCACCGACCAGTTCCGGCACAAAATCCCGACCGGGATTGACCCCTTGCAGGTGCATGCCTTTTTCATTGGCCCCGGCAACCGCATTGACCATACGCATCACCTCCTGGTCGGCAACCAGCCTGATCGGAATATGCACGGGCCCCATGTATCCCACCGGTAGTTTCGTCCGTTTCCAGACCTCGTCATCAGCCATGGGTTCCACTTCGGAGGCGTGGAGAAGATTTTTCAACTTCACCTCCTGCACCTGCCGATCGCCTCGAACAAGAGCAGCCACCGGTTGCCCGTCAACCAGGAAAAGCATGGTCTTTATGATATCCTGCGGGGAGACACCAAGAAAATCCGCCACCCGGTCCACCTTTTTCATGCCCGGTGTTTCAACCCTGGTCACGGGTTGTATTTCCACAGCCGGGGCATCCGTCTCGGGCGGCACAACAGCCGCCTTTTCCACATTGGCCGCATAATCACAATCGTTACATATTACCAGGGTGTCCTCACCGGTATCGGCCAGGACCATAAATTCATGGGAATAGGAGCCGCCGATGGAACCGGTATCCGCCTCCACGGCACGGAAAGAGAGGCCGCAACGGGCAAAAATCCGATGGTACGCCTCTTTCATTTTCTCATAACTAAGGGAAGCACCCTCGTCATCGGCATCAAAGGAATAGGCGTCCTTCATGACGAATTCCCGCCCGCGCATCAAGCCGAACCGGGGCCGTATCTCGTCCCGGAACTTGGTCTGGATCTGGTACAGATTGATCGGCAACTGTCGATAGGACTGCAATTCCCGGCGGGCGATGTCGGTAATCACCTCCTCGTGGGTCGGGCCAAGGCAATAGTCGCGCCCATGACGGTCCTTGAAACGTAAGAGCTCAGGTCCGTATTTTTGCCAGCGACCGGACTCTTCCCAGAGGTCCGCAGGCTGGACCATGGGCATGAGCAACTCCTGGGCACCGGCCCGGTTCATCTCTTGGCGAACTATGGCGGCAACTTTCTGCAGGGCCATCAGGCCCAGGGGAAGATAGGTGTAGAGCCCGGAAGTCAATTTCCGGATACAACCGGCACGAAGAAGAAGCTGATGACTAACCACTTCGGCCTCGGCCGGGGTTTCCTTTATTGTCGGCAACAGTAGTTTTGAGTAACGCATTGTAAAAGAAGAATATCCTGTTCAAGAGTTGAGTATCAATTCACAGTAAGGATGAAATATCCCCTGGGCAAGGAATACTTACACAAAGAAAAGAGAAAGCACAGTGGCCATCTCAGCCGCATGGAAATAAGGAATGGACCATAAAAAGTGTTAACTTGACAAGGGAATTTTGCAGGA
>WGCP01000367.1 GCA_015493715.1 Desulfobulbaceae bacterium | reverse complement strand
GTTTGCCTGCAGATATTGCCGATGGGGGAGGGGAGCTTACGACAGGCATGCACCTCTCCATCGGGAAGCAGGGAAACAAAATTAAAGGCGGCACCGCAGCCATAGCCGGCACATCCCCCTATATAGGGCATGGCTTTTTTATGGCGCACCAGGTTAAAAAAATTATCCTTCAAGCGCATACAGGGATTCGTCGCTGCCGCCTCCATGTACTGCTCAAGAAAGGCGGGATACTCCTCGGGCCGAACAGAGGCCAGGTCAGCGCCTTCCCCGACCATGGCCAGCCTGTTGAAGGTAAACAGATCCACCCGGTCTCGCAGGAGTTCCGCCAGTTCAAGGACCTCGCCCATGTTGGCACGGGTGAGGGTCAACATGACCATGGAGTAGATATCCAGCTCGGCAAGAAGGTCTAAAAACTGAAAAATCCGTTCGAAATGTCCCTTGCCACGGATATAATCATTATGCTCGGCAAGCCCTTCCAGGCTCACCTGGTAAAATTCCGGCTTCTGAATGGCAAGCATCTCCTCGATCCGATGTCTGGGCATGGGATTGCCCAGAACCGCCGTCAAAAAACCGCGATCGACAGCCTCCTTGTAAAGCTCATTAAAATGTGGATACAGGAGGGGATTACCACCGGTAAAGGTAACCTGGGTAAAGACGTTGTTGTCGGCACAGAAATCATACAGATCATCAAGGACCCTGATCGCCTCGCCAAGCTCCAGGGTTTTTCTGTCACTGCGATCATAACAGTGACGGCAGTGAAGATCACAAACCTGGGTGATATGCCATTGCAGGGTAAAGGTCGGGGTCGTGAACCTGTCGGGGTCTGATAGAACGCCACGGGGAAAGTCCGGGCCGCGCACGAGCTTTGACTTCGGTGCCAGTAACAGGCCACGATACACCGCGCTATAAAGAATATCATCGACAACACCAACAGGGACACCGCCCTCGCCGGCGGCCTGTCTGGAATCTATGGAATCGGTAATCAGCTTTAGGGCCAGCAGGTCATGTCCGCTCGCCTCAAGGACAATGATTTCATCGGTATCCGGCTTGCGATAGACCAAAACATACCCCTGCCCCCGTTCCGGTTTCCTGCGCTTATCGGTCAGCATGCCCGGCAGGCCCGACCACTCAACACTAATACATTCCAGGGTAGGATTGACTATTCGTTGTTCAACATTCTCGGGAATAGGTAGAGAATCGGTCCGTAATCGATAGCAACTCCGCTCAACTTTTGCCAGATCGGGCAGATAGGGATGTTGTGCATGGGATTCAGGATATTGCTCAAGATATTCCGGTAATTGCAGCATATCGACAGGAGAAAGGTCTCCTGTGAGTAGAGTCTTGCAGACCGGATAGACATCGACAAAGGATGGAGTTGGTTCCGACAACGGTTTTCCTCCGAGTTGAGGAAGACTATAGAGAGATAGCTTGACGTTATGAAAAAAGCCGGTAACCACAGAGGTTACCGGCTTTTTATTCTACACATTGAACATGCAACCTGCACGTTTATTATTTTGTAGCACCTCAGCCGCTGTGTCCGGCTTTTTTAGCGCCTTCCATGGTTTTATCCATGGTTTTATCCATGGCTTTACCGGCTTCGTCACCGGTCTTATTCATCATTTTGCCAGCTTCGTCACTTGCCTTGTCCATCATTTTGCCGGCTTCGTCTTTGGCTGTATTGACGGCCTTGTCCTTGGCCTCGTTCACCATTCCTTTGGCCTCGTCTTTGACGGCCTTACCGACGTTTTCCACGGTGCCGTTGCTACCTGTGGCTGCTTTTACTGCCTGCTCAGTGCTACCTGCACTGGGTGTTGCGCCTCAACCGCTGCCGGCAGCCTGAACTCCGGGAACGGAGATACCACCGGCACTGATCAGTCCGGCTACGCCCAGACCGGCAAGGAATTTCTTCATGTCCTTACTTATCATTGGGGAATCCTCCTTGAAAAATGGAAAAGATAAAGGGTGAAGAAGCCGATACTGCACCGACTTATTCATGAAACCATATATTTACAGCTTCCGGCATGGGTGTCAAGAGAAATAGAAAAAGGTATCATTAACAACGCGTGTATATCCTGATAACATAAGGTTCCTCACCTCGGATTTCCCGGCTGGAAGTCAGCTTGAACTCGGACGAAGGAAATTCGGGAAAACAGGCATCTCCATCAACTGCATAGGGCAAAATGGTAAGGATCAGGGTATCGGCCAGCGGCAGAGCCAGCCGATAAATCTGTTCACCACCGATAATGAAAATTTTTCCTTCATTCGCACAAAGGGCAAGCCCTTCCGCCAGCGAATGCACCACCTCGCTGCCGTCGGCTCGAAAACCAGAATTTCGGCTGATAACGATATTTCGGCGGCCGGGCAGGGGACGGCCGATGGCCTGCCGGGTCTTGCGTCCCATGATCAACGCGTGCCCCATGGTCAGTTCTTTAAATCGCTGTTGTTCACCGGGAATATGCCAGGGAATGGCATTCCCGCGACCAATAACCCGGTTGACGGCCATGGCGCCAATCAGGATAATTTCGGGCCGCACGCGTTTCTGTGGCTGATCTTTTTTCTCCATAACTCACATTTGCTTGACGGAAAAACCTAGCTGTCGTACCCTTAAAAGTATTCTACATCTCCTTATGGTTCATCAAATCATCTCTTCTTCCATGAAAAACTCAATAGACCTGATCATCATCCTTGCCATGCTTTTTTGCATGGTTCCCGCTCCGTACTCCGCATGCGCCGCATCCCCACCGGCGCGGCCTTTTCCCCAGCACGTCCGCTATGCTGCCGGCACCATAAAACCTGACTTTAGCCAGACAACACTGGATAATGACGTACGCGCCTTTTTTGATCGCTGGAAGGACGATTACCTGCTTCCCGCCGGCACCGCCCCGAACGGTACCCTCATGTACCGGATTATTCACGCAAAAGCTACACCACAGGAAACCGTTTCCGAGGGACAGGGCTATGGAATGATCATTATGGCGCTGATGGCGGGCTATGACCCCGATGCCCGCTCCACGCTGGATGGCCTGTGGGCCTTTGCCAGGCAGCATCCAAGCACCGTGAACAACAGGCTTATGGCCTGGCAGGTTCCGGAAAACCCGGACACCGGTATTGATGCCGCCTTTGACGGTGATGCGGACATGGCCTATGCCCTGCTCATGGCCGACAACCAGTGGGGTAGCAACGGAGTTGTCAACTACCGGCGGGAGGCACAACGGCTGCTGGCAGCCATCCTGAAATCCATGATCGGTCCCCAGTCGCACCTGCCCATGCTCGGTGACTGGATCAGCAGGGAAGGGCCGCCCTACAGCCAATACACCCCGCGCTCATCAGACTTCATGCCGGACCATTTCCGCTGCTGGTATGACATAACAAAAAACAGCGCCTGGCTGCAGATATTGCGTGCCACCCAGACGGCGATTTCTCAGGTGCAGGCGGATCACAGTCCGCAAACCGGTCTGTTGCCGGATTTTCTGGTACCGGCATCGTCAACGGACCATCGCCTGCAACCGGCGCCTGCCAACTTTCTCGAAGGACCGGATGACGGCCATTATGAATACAATGCAGGTCGTGACCCATGGCGCATCGGCACAGACGCCCTGTTAAACAACGATACGGTCTCCCTGGCCCAGACCCGTAAAATCGCCGACTGGATCTACAACGCCACCGGCGGCCTGGCCCAAAACATCAAGGACGGATATTTCCTCGACGGCAGACCCCTGCGGCCGGATGATGATTTCACCACATTCTTTGCCGCTCCCATGGGCGTTGCCGCCATGACCAGGCCGGAGTATCAGGCCTTTCTCGACGATATTTACACCCATGTCAGCAAGCGGCATGAGGATTACTATGAAGATTCCGTGACCCTACTCTGCATGGAAGTCATGACCGGTAACTTCTGGACGCCGACCCCACCTCCCCGGGCCGGACAACGGAAAATGGCCATTCCGCCGGTCACTATGCTGCTTCTCAACAGGTAAACGCCAACGGGACACATACAGGTCAGGCGCCACAACAGGTCTTCACGCCCGCTTTTTTTCCTCGAGCAGGTCGTTAGCCTCGGCAACGGTCATATTCTCATGGATCAGGCCATGGACAGCCGAGAGCAGGGGAACGGCATTGGGACTTTTCCAGACATTTCTTCCCATGACAATCCCACTTGCCCCGCCCTGGAGGGCACCATGGATCATCTCCAGGGTATCCAGATCGGTTTCACATTTCGGGCCACCGGCAATGAGAACCGGAACCGGACAACCGGCAACCACCTTGTCAAAATCGGTTTCCGTGTAATAGGTCTTGATAAGGTCGGCGCCATGCTCCGCGCCCACCCGCGCACCAAGGGCGATAAATTTCGGATCTTTCTTCTTGTCCTCGTTGGTCTTGCCCAAGCCAATCACACCCAACATGGGAACGTCCCATTTACGGCACTGCGTGGCCAGGGCAGCCATATTTATGAGCGTTTCATGTTCATAGGCGGAACCGACAAAGGCGCTGGTCGCCACACAGTCAACCCCGAGCTGCAGGGCCTCTTCCACCGTCGCCGTCAATCCCTCATGGACAAGTTCAGGACCGGCAATGGTCGCACCACCGCTGGCACGCAGGATCACCCCGGGATCACCGGCCGGATCAAAGGCGTGGGTATAAATCCCCTTGGTCATCAGCCAGCAGTCGATCAGGCCGGTGGCATCGAGATCATCAATGGTTTTACGGATATTGACAATACCGCTCATGGCGCCAAGGGCCATGCCGTGATCTACGGCAATGACCAGAGTGCGGCCGGTTGACTTGCGGATAATTTTTCGTAATCGTCGTTGTTTTCCCAGCATGTTCTTCTCCTGTCAATGGGGCGATGAATTACCCGGTTAGGCAAAGGTGACAATTCCCCGTACCATTTCCTGATTTTTCGCCTTTTCCACAGCATCCAGGAAGGTATCGAGAGTAAATCTATGGGAGAGAAGATCGGAAACGATAATTTTCCTGTTCTCTATCCGTTGCAGGCATTGTCTGAAATCTTCAGGCGTCGAGGCAAAGGTGCCGGTAAGCATAATCTCCTGGTAATGCAGCCAGCGGGGATCAAGGGTGATCTCGCTTGCCGGTGGGCCGCCGAAGATATTACAAACCCCGCCCTTGGCGGTCAGCTTCATAACCGCTTCGATGACCTGCGGGATTCCCAGGGAGATAATCACCACATCGGCGCCGCGTCCGGAGGTCAATCGCATCACTTCGTCCTTGAGATCCACCTGCCCGGAATTGATCAGATGGTCGGCCCCCATGTTACCTGCCAGGGCAAGCCGATCATCAATCAAATCGGCAATCATCACCTCACAGCCAAAATATTTTGCCGTCTTCAGATGCATAAGCCCCATGGGCCCGGCACCGATAATCAGCACCGACCGGTCCTTCTCCAGCCTGCAGGTCCTGGCCGCAGCCAGGGTGCAGGAGAGCGGCTCGGCAAAGACGGCATCTTCAAAGGCAAAATCATCGGCCAGCCTGACCACACCGCCGATATCGACAATCCGACGCGGCAAGCGGACATATTCGGCAAAGCCGCCTTCAATGCCGTGTCCAAGACCAAATTCATCCTCGCACAGGTTGTGACGGCCCTGCCTGCAATATCGGCATTTACCGCAGACGGCTATGGGATAGACCGCAACCCTGTCCCCAAGGGCAAAATCCTGCACACCTGCCCCGGTCTCGGCTATTTCGCCGACAACCTCATGCCCGAGAATTGTGGGCAAATCCTTGGGGATTCCCTGGCCAAGCAGGGTCTTGATATCGGTTGCGCAGATACCGGCAACCCTGGTTTTGACAACAACCTCTCCCGGCCCGGCTACAGGATCGGGATAGTCTTCTATACGGATATCATTGACACCATGGACAACGGCAGCTTTCATAATTTATTTCTTACAGTTTAAGATAATGGGTGTGCAAAAGGTAAATGGTAAATGGTGAAAAATTACCTGTCCTTTCCACGTAAACGGGAATTTTCAATGAGGCGGCGGACCTTTTCAGGGTCTTTCCTGCCGACATCGGCCTCGACCCCGGAACAGAGATCAACCCCGGCCGGTTGCACGGCCTTGATGGCCCCGGCAACATTTTCAGGAGTAATGCCGCCGGCCAGCCAGACAGGCACGGAAATATCGACCTGATCAATCAGTTGCCGGACAACATGCCAGTCAGACACCAGGCCGGTGCCGCCGAATTTTTGCACTCCTTTCAGGACCGCCACCGTATCAAAAACAATGAGGTCAATCCCTGCATCCGCATACTCCCGCACCACCTGTTGAAACGAAGCGAAATCAACATCCTTTCCGGCCTCGGGCAGATGAATGGACTGCCAGAGCACAAGATCGGGAAACCGTTGTTTCAGCTCGCGAACATGGGAAATAGCTTCCAGGTTCAGAAACTGCACGGCATGGGGGCCAAGGGTTGTAATTAAGGTCTGCAGCCGATCAGGTTTCATGTGAAACACCAGAGCCACGCCTTTCGTATCCCCAATGGGAGAGGCGGCAAAAATCGGCTTTGCCTGGTCAATGGTCAGGGATCGTGGGGAAAAATCCACCTCCACCACCACACCGAAATAGTCGGCCCCATACCCGGCCGCAAGCCCAGCGTCTTCCAGGCTGGTGGTTCCGCAGATCTTTACCCCGCAATGATCTCCCATGGAGGCTACCCTTTAAGCCAGTTATCGTTCATAAAGGATTTTTCAACCCCGTTTTCCGTAATGGTGCCGCCCATGTTATCAACCGTGGTCTCGATGATACGACTGTCAGCCACGCCATGGTCCTTGAGATATTGCAGGATCTTGTCATAGGTCTCCTGGCTCTGGGTCAGGGCAAAGATGGTGGGGCCAACGGAACTCATACCGGCGATTTCGGCCCCGATCCCGCGGAATGTATTGATATAGCTGTAAATAGGGGTTCCGTATGCGCCGTGCTGTTCACATTCCGCCCGCTTGGAACCAAGGTAGGAAATATCAAACAGGGCATCACCGATCTTTTTCAGATCGCCCCGGATCATGGCCGGGATCATATCCAGGAGTACAAGTTCGGCCTTGGCCCCGGCCTGCATGGAATCAAGAAATCTGGCCCGGCGCAGCAGCAGTTCGGCCTCGGACTCGGCCGATGTCTCCTTGCCGGTATACTCATCGGTCAGGCTCTCCACGTCCGGAATAAAGATAATTGCCTTGGTGTCGGGCAGCGGCACCCGGTAAACCATGGTCAAATCATCACTGGCGACTATCCAGCCGCCGTTTACCCCGGCCATGGCGCCGATACCCGTTTCAAAGGCCGGCAACAGGTAATCCGGGCCGATGGGACTTTCCTCGCAGGCATGAAACCCCATTATCCGCCGCAGTTCCCAGCCGTGGAAGGGACGGCCGAGCACCTCAT
>WGCP01000366.1 GCA_015493715.1 Desulfobulbaceae bacterium | reverse complement strand
CAGTGTTAAAGGCAAAGGGCACATAACCAAAGTTGGTAATGGTCGTTTGCGATCTCTGCTTTATATGTGCAGTTGGACGGCAAAAAGGACCAATTCTCAGCGTGTTGCTGTTTACAAAAAAATGCATAGTAAGGGAAAACCTGAAAAAGTTATCAAAGTCGCCATTGCACATAAATTACTACGACAGGTTTTTGGAGTCATCAAACACCAGCAGCCATTCAGCATGGAGTTGGCATAGTAAAAAATCAACAAATCTGTTCTGAAATATAAAAACAGATTTAATAAATCTTGACTTTAAGCACAGTTCATTCCCGCAGTCTGTTGGGCGGGAATCCAAAGTGCATATTAAGGCCAAGCATTTACATGGTTCCCCGTCCCCGACTACAGATCTCGGGGATGACGTACAGCACTCGGGGATGACGCACTATTTCGTCGTTCCCGTGGCCTGCCCCCCACTACCCGTCATTTCCGTAGTCTTTTTGTCGGAAATCCAGAGCCCTTCTTGTAGGCGGACATCTACTTGGATCCCCGTCCCCGACTACCAATCTCAAGGATGACGTATACCCGGATGCCGATTCAAAGACGTGTTACCAATATTTCTCTGATCTGCGCTAAACGCAACACCCAAGGCATTATCTCGTTCATCCCGGAGTCTGACCTCTTCGTCATCACCGTGGAGCTGGAGAGCTATAATGAAGGCCGAATTCAACTCGAAAATCAGTTGCCTTTACTTTAGGCAAAATTTTTCCTTTTATTTTCTGTAATTCAACAATACCATACTTCTCTAATGTTTTAAGAGTGCGAGATAGATTGGATTTTTTTCTATTTGTTATTTCCTCAAGCTCAGTGATTGAATGAGGTTTGTTCTCAATAATAGCACGTAATAATTCCTGATTCTCAGCGCTTAAAATCTGAGACATTGATTTTGTAGATTCAAACCAAACTTTAGGCTCATTTTTTCTCGGCTTATACTCACCTTTGGCTATTGCCAAAGTTCGTTTTATGTAATCTTTTTTGGATATAATTCCAATTTTCATTACCCTGGTTGCCATAGCATAACCTCATTCTTTATATGATTACCACCATTCCTCAGCAATAAGGGATAACATCACCACAACAATAATTACACAATCGTATTCAACAACGCTTATGCCTAAGTTCATTCAAGCTGAGCTTTAGTGGTAACCAGATTCGTTTATGAACCTGTTCACATCATCCCAGAAGTCCTCAAGTAATTGAAATGCGCTCTCAAATTCATAGGGCTTCACTTTTGATTTCTGGTGCTTGTGATCCCATACCTGCCGGGTTCCTGAAAATTTCTTCTTTTTAGATGGTTTTATTCCATGAGCGTTATCGTACCCGACTACTCTTCTGTTATATCTGTCATGCAAGGTAAGAGAATATTTGATGCCATGAGGAATATGTATGTTTTTCGGGGTAGTATGGACCTTGAATTTTACCCAAAATCCATTATCCATAGGGAATATTTCCCCATCAAGTTGCACGAGTGTTTTGAGCCCCAAATCTATCCCATGTGTTACCACTTATTCTCCACCAGCTAAAATCAAGCTGTAATGATCCAATGATAACTCTTGGCTTAACTTCCGTCTACTTATAATTATCATAATTTGTAACTGTTCAGCGCATCAACCGGGAACTGGCTTCTATTTTAAAAGTAACAAAATATATGCCATCTACTGCTCAATGTCAGCTTTTACATTGTTCAAGATAACCTAAGGTTATTGCGACGTTAATACATTTTGTTACTTAGAAGGAGCACCCCATCTCCGAAGTCTCGTACCTCGCTATCTGCACGGTCAGGCGTGGATGGTCGTAGGTGCGTGAGCATAGCGGAGACTTCGGCGTGGTGCCCCTGATCACCCATTTTCCAACTCGGGCATGACTCATTTAGCTCGCTACACTTCTGCGCAACTAACATATAGTCTTCCTGCTCATCCCCTGGAATCCCGTCTCCACGGGAGTGACGGGAAAAAAGATATCCCCGTAGTCATTTTGGATACAGGTCCCGTCACGTAAAAAGAAGAGGACGGCTGTAAAAACCGCCGCCGTGCTTGGGACCGCAAGTATGCCATTGTTAAACAATATCCTAAGGCGGAGTTTGGAGTAGATATTTCAGTGAAATACTGATTGGTAAATAACGAAATCATCTTTTTTCCGTTCTTCATAAATCTTCTGTAAAAAAATAGCCTTTGATAGTACGTCTTCTTCGGGAGGATGAACATATACCACGCGAATATCACGAGGTGAATCTGCCAGCGTCTTTTCTAATTTTTTTATAAACCTTACCATGACAGCAGTCCGAAAAGGATTAAACATAAAAACGATCAAAGGGCGTTGAGGAAAATCGAAATTCAAAACGTCACAATCAATGTTTTACCCATGCGTCAACTAATCATGCAGCAACAACAGGATTGGCGGAAATACCATAACACCGGGAGTGGTTGCATACCCTGTATACTCAAACGGCCCAATATCCGGAGCCCTTCCCGCAAATGATATCCCAACATCGACACCGGCATCAACGAGTTTACTCCCTTGGGCAGGTTTCAGGAAATTGGAGTCAGGTAGTCCTCCATCAGCCTTGCGCGGACCGAGCATTCCCGTATCATCCAAACTTATAAAATCGCTAGAGTTGACCAAAATTCCGGAATATCCGTCCGCACCCCCACCATTTCCCAGCCGATTACGGAACCCGTATGTATTGAGCCGTATATTTAGCTTGTTATTAATCCCTGAAAATGCCTCTTCCGCATT
>WGCP01000365.1 GCA_015493715.1 Desulfobulbaceae bacterium | reverse complement strand
TGCTATTCCCTTCCCTTCCTTGACTTTGCTTTCTCACCTGTGCTATTTTTTAATTATTCGTAACTGTTCAGGAGCACCCCATCTCTGCACGGTCAGGCCCCTGATTCACATAGGAATCACTATAGTTCACAGGCCTGCCTGCACAGATATGGAGCACTCTTGAACAGTTACAGGCTGTGGCCGGGGAAATTTCCTGCATCCACCTGAAGAGTTACAATTATTCTATTCCATTTGATTTTTTTTATTGCTGATAGAGTTCAACATCCAAAATATTCATGCCTAATCCCGGATCACACACAGACCTCTTTACTGAATTACCGGTCAGGCTGTATTCCGCCCTTCGAACAATCCGTATCTATCCCCCATCCAATCCACAGGTAACAAAAAGCACCGAATATGTGATAGATGCCCTCAAAGAAATCTTTCACCGCAAGAAAGAAGACATTACCATTGGTTCCTCGGAACAAAAAATTCTCATCAACGGTAAGCCGCTTTCGGAAAAAGACCAGCAACGCCCCCAGATCCATGGTCTAGTTGAGCTGTTTGAAACCCTGCAGATTCGCACCCTGACCTTCCGCCCAACATTTTCCACATCCGACTGTGGCAAGCTGCTGGAGATACTGGCAACGGCATCGGGCCAATTCGGCCCGGAAGCTCCCGTACCTGAACTTCTCCGCAAGGCAGGCCTTACATCGGTCAATGTAGACGAAACACAGTATGTGGTCATCCATAAGGGAGAACGGGTCGCCCCGGAAGAACGCATCCTCCCCAAGGGCAGTTTTCTGCAAGTCAGCGATGCAGAGCTGGTGCAATACGTATTGGCCGAATCAGGGGACAGCGCCCACAATATTACGGACCTGTCCACCGAAGACCTGCAGCGACTTTTTACCCCTGTAAACCCGATTGCCGGTGCAGGCGAAGCCCCTGGAATATCCGACAGCAGCGAAACTCTAAAAAAACTCATTCAACGACTCGACGAAAAAACAGTCCCTGACGAAAAAAAAGTCGTTCTTGACCGATCGGCGGCCGCACTTGCCGGGCTGAACAGCGATCTTCTCGCCCGCTTACTGACCGCCCTGCCGCAGGTGGACACATCCAGTATCCTGCTTAAAAAAACAGTGAAACAGCTGGATGCAAATCGACTTGAAGAACTGCTCATCGGTATCATCAATACCATGCCCGCAGGAACGGCAACCGACACGATCTCTTTTGCAGAAACACTGAGCAGCAGCGATAAAGCCGATGAAGTACAGAAGATAACGACGAGAATACAGGAAGCACAGGCCCTGATCGGGCTGGCGGAACAACCCACCCCCTCCCATCTACTGCCATCTTTACAACACCCGGACTGGTCGGCTCCGGTCCTTGTAACCGCTTTGCGTCAACTCGTCGATGGGCAACAAAAAAACACTTCTCCGGAGAACTTTACCAATCTGCTGGGCCGGTATGAAAAGGAACTTTCGCCGACGGCATATAATCAGGTTGCCTCAAAGGCAGGCACCAGATTAGCAACGCTGGAAGATGGGGAACTCGGCAGGATCCTGGTGCAACGATTCAAGGGTATTTTCGGTCGCCAACTCTACGGGACCGTCGTTGCGCAATTGTCGGATGAAAAATTTGAAAACATCGCCCAGGAACTTAATCTCTTTGCCCAGAAAAAAATCGATATCCCCCTGGGGAACCTGAATGATGAGGAAGTGCAGGCGGCCTATCAACGGCTCATGCAGACCGTTCGCGGTGAAAAACTACGTGCGGCCCTTGCCCTGCATCAACAGCAACGGGAACAGGATCAGCAACAGGGACAGGGACAGGTACGGGAAAAAATCAAACGCCTGCTGGGCGGTGATCTTACCGTTCTGGTTGATGATCATTTTATTCAAAACCTGCCGACCGGTATCACCCAACTGCTTGAGCGGGACAAGCAGGAAGCCGTTGACCACCTGCTGACCAGAATGGTCAGCGGCCTGCGAACAGATGACACCGCCATCCGCAGGGGTTGCGCCGAATCACTCGGGCGCACCGCCGCCACCCTGGCCGAGGCGGGACAATGGCAAAGACTGGACAAATTACTGCCCGCCCTGACCATGGCGCTGCCGCACATGGAAGATCTGCAGGCCGGATTTCAAACATTAAATGTTTTTGAGCGTCTTACCCGGCACCATATAGAGCAAAGGGAATATAACCGGGTGGTCAGCGCCCTGGACCCAATTTTTGATTTGACCGTCTATTCCGATGACCGGACCATCAATCTGGCACAACACGCACAGAACTGTCTTAATCGCCTTGCCGATCCCATCCTTCTCGATCCGCTTCTGGAAAATATACAGACGAATAATCAGGATCATGATAACAGCCAATACCTCATCTCTCGCATGGGATCAGGCGCTGCCAATTTTCTACTGACCCGGTTAGGAAAAAGCGAAATCAGAGAAGAACGGGAGCTATTGCTCAACCTGATCGAGGAAATCGGCAAACCGGCCCGCAATGCCCTGCTGCTGCTTCTTGAACAGGATGCACCCTGGTATATCACCCGCAATATTATCCGATTGTTCAGAACCATCGGCGATCCTGACTGTTTCACCACCCTTGCTCCCTATATTCACCATGAAGACATACGGGTGAGCAGAGAACTTGTCCAGACCATTGGCATCATAGGCGGTCAGGCGCGAAAGAAATTTTTTCTACAGGAACTTCCCAGAGCTTCGGCCGAATTACAGCCGTTGATCATCAGGCAGTTGGGTAAAATCCATGATGAAGGCGTTGTTCTGCCGCTGTCCGATCTCCTCATAAAAAGCGCCGGCTCACCCCACCCACATACGGAACAGTTACAGACGGAGATCTGTATCGCCCTGGCCAGGCTTCGCTCAAGAAAAGCGGTTCCCGCCCTGAAAAGGGTTACTGAAACAAAAGATGTGCCCGGCCTTGACGATTACAGCCCGGCTGTGATCACGGCTGCTGAAAGTGCGCTCCATGCCATTAAATCAGAGACATCGGTCCTTGATGAGTCCAATAAGCCGGCAAATGTTCTGCAGGCGCAACGATTGAGAAAGCATGATCCTCTGGCGGAAAAAGAAGCGGCTATTCTCCGAAAAGCCGCCAAAGGCTATAAAGAAGAGGCAAAACAGGAATTGTACGATCTTGTCATCAATTGTGCCAGGAACAAGGACTTTTCCAATGCCGAGCGGTTGCGTGAACGCATCTATGAAATCGATCCCATGGCACTCACCGAAATTATTCGTTCCGGTGAGTTCATAGAAAAAGAAAAAACAGGCGCTATCAGCCCCAACCAGCTGGAGACCTGGGCCGAACTGCTTGAACAGCTTGACGCAAGTGAATTTTCAGCTATTTACCACGAACTTGAGGAACGGACCTTTGCCTCAGAGGAAATCATCGTCAGACAGGGCGATCAAAACGATGAACTTTTCTTCATCAACCAAGGAAGCATCAAGGTCTCCTATAGCAAGGATGGTCGCGACATCTTTGTTTCTACCCTGCTCAGAGGCCAGATAGTCGGGGAAAATTTCTTTGACGCCTCCTTCTGGACGGTCACGCTAACGGCGCTTACCCCGGTCAACGTATCAGTCCTTAAGTCGGAAAGTTTCCACCGCTGGCAGGAGGCATATCCCGGGCTGGAAAACAAACTCTGGAGCTTTTACAACAAGTGCGACACCACCTGTGCGCTCCTGAAAAAAAAGCGGCTTGACCGCAGACAATATGAACGGACGCACCTGTCCCGCAAAATACAAATTCAACTGATTGATCATAACGGCAAACCGATCGGGCGCGGCTTCCGGGGAGAGTTGGCCGATATCTCCCTTGGCGGTCTTTCCTATCTGATTCGGATATCAAAAAAAGAAAACACCCGCCTGCTACTCGGTCGAACCATGCGGATTACCATCCCGATCGCAGATGATCCGGGACACCTGCTTTTAGAGGGCCTTGCCATCGGCGTCCAACCCTTTCAGCTCCTGGAAAGTGATTTTTCCGTACATCTCAGATTTCCCGAAGTCATTGACCACGACATCCTGCAGAAAATCCTGGGCTGACGAACCGCCCCCCATGCACGGCCCGGCGTAAAACCTCAGGAAAGATGAACTGTAGAGTAGAGCGCTACTAAAGGATTCTCCTGGATCTTACCAGACGCCTTGCCGCACGCGGCTACTACGTGCCCAGGAAGCTCTCCTTTCATAGCGCCCCCTCGTCAAACCGGACATGCGGTTTTCCCGCATCCGGCTTTCCTGTTGTCTTCATAGTAATACTCTCGCGGTAGAGTTCAGTTTCATAGACGAATCAGACCTAAACGGCCATATATAAATTCATACCATCTCATCCCAAC
>WGCP01000364.1 GCA_015493715.1 Desulfobulbaceae bacterium | reverse complement strand
TCTACATGCTTAGTTCCAGGTTTGGATCTCGCAAACAGCTCTCACCTGGAACAGGGGATTGCTGTTTGCCAGCCTACTGAATTCTCGTCAATCAAGTAACAGGCGAACCTGAAAGACCAGCCCGAAGAGTCGACGCCTTCATCCGGCCTTACGGGCGCGGGCCGGGAAGACGGCAAAGCAGACTATGCTGCCATTGCGTAGTTATAATCGTCAGCGATTATATTTAAGTTTCCATCAAGTTTACGAGCTGACAGAACACTCGGCATGCAACGTTGAGCTTTCATATCCCCGTCGAATCCGTTTCACCCCCATGTTTTTTCAACTATCTGAAATCAGATCAATTTTCTATCTGACTGACTAAAAATCATTTTTCATAACTCTTTGCAGCTCACGCTTGGACTGCTTTTCCTTTAAGGCGGCCCGTTTATCATAGAGTTTCTTGCCGCGGGCAAGACCCAACTCCACTTTGGCCTTACCGTTTCCGATAAAGTAAATCCTCAAGGGGATAAGCGCAACCCCCTTTTCCTTTAATTTACCGATTAGTTTTCGTATTTCCCGCTTGTGGAGCAGCAGTTTGCGCACCCGCAGGGGATCATTGTCCGTGCGGGCGGCAAAACTGTAGGGCGAGATATGAACATTATATAAAAAAAGCTCACCGTTTTTGATCTGGCCATACCCGTCTTTTATATTTGCCCGGCCGGCACGCAGAGATTTCACCTCGGCGCCGGTCAACACCAGACCGGCCTCAATCTTCTGGTCGATATGATACTCGTGAAAGGCCTTTTTATTTTTACAGACTATCTTTTTTCCCATTCTTTTTTCCCATTTTCCTGCCTGTTTATCGCCGAAAAACTAATTGAGATCACCGGTCGTCACCCGCAACGCCTCTTCCACCGTGGTCTTGCCGGCAAGGACCTTACGCCAGGCGTCTTCCCGCAGGGTGGTCATGCCCTCACGGACTGCTACCCGCCGCAGCTCGGAATCGGTGGCGCGCTCGGAAACCAATTTTTTCAACTTCTCCGACATGGGAAAGATCTCAAAAATGCCCAACCGACCGGAATAGCCGGTTCCCCGACAGAGTTTACAGCCCTTGCCCCGATACAGTTGCAGGCTGTCGTCACCGGCAACCGGAAACCCGAGTTTTTGCACCTCCCGCACCTCAATCTCGTACTGCTCCTTGCAATGGGGGCAGATACGGCGCACCAGTCGCTGCGCCAGCGCACCCAGCATGGTGGAGCCGATGAGAAAGGGCTCAAGGCCAAGATCCTCAAGGCGGACAATGGTGGAAACCGCATCATTGGTATGGAGAGTGGAAAAGACCAGATGGCCGGTCAGTGCCGCCTGAACCGCATGGGTCGCGGTTTCCAGGTCACGGATCTCACCGATCATGATAATATCGGGGTCCTGGCGCAGGATATTGCGTAGAATGGTGGAAAAACTAACACCGATCTGCTCCTGGACCGAAATCTGGTTAAAATCCTCATGCACCATTTCCACCGGATCTTCAACGGTGATAATATTGGTCTCCGGACTGGCGATCTGTTTCAATGTGGAATAGAGGGTGGTGGACTTACCACTGCCGGTCGGGCCGGTCACCAGCACAATACCGTGCGGCGCCGTCATAAACCCGTCATACACGGCCCGATCCCTCTGCGAAAAGCCGAGTCCGTCCAGATCCTGAAAGATGACATCGGGATCCAGAATTCGCATCACCGTCTTTTCCCCAAACGAAACCGGCACGGTAGAAACACGCAGTTCAGCCTCCCTGCCGCCGGTCCGCCCTATTTTGATTCGTCCGTCCTGCGGTCTGCGTTTCTCGGCAATGTCCATGCGGGCCAGGGACTTTATACGTGAGGTGATGGCTGAATGCACGGCCTTGGGAAGTTTATAAATCGTATGCAGCACGCCGTCGATGCGGAACCGGATCAGACAGACATTGCGTTTGGGCTCCACATGAATATCACTTGCCCGCTGCTCAAGGGCATAGGAAAAGAGATGATTGACCGCCGCCTTGATATGCTGGTCGGTGGAGGTTAACTCTTTGGTGGTCGACAACCGGACATACTGCTCCAGGTTACCAATGTCCACGGTGGAGCCCTCTCCGCTGCCGCCGAACTGCGTTTCGGCTGCGCTGATGGAACGCTGAAAGCCGAAGAACTCCGCCAGTATCTTTTTTATGTCCGTTCGGGTGGAGAGATAGGGGCGCACCTTGAGCTGGTTGGCCCGTTCAATGTCTTCAAGAACGGT
>WGCP01000363.1 GCA_015493715.1 Desulfobulbaceae bacterium | reverse complement strand
CTCTGCAGCTCACGCCTGGACTGCTTTTCCTTTAAGGCGGCCCGTTTATCATAGAGTTTCTTGCCGCGGGCAAGGCCCAACTCCACTTTGGCCTTACCATTTCCGATAAAGTAAATCCTCAAGGGGATAAGCGCAACCCCCTTTTCCTTTAATTTACCGATTAGTTTTCGTATTTCCCGCTTATGCAGCAGCAGTTTGCGCACCCGCAGGGGATCATTGTCCGTGCGGGCGGCAAAGCTGTAGGGCGAGATATGAACATTATATAAAAAAAGCTCGCCGTTTTTGACCTGGGCATAGCCGTCTTTTATATTTGCCCGACCGGCACGCAGAGATTTCACCTCGGCGCCGGTCAACACCAGTCCGGCCTCGATCTTCTGGTCGATATGATATTCGTGAAAGGCCTTTTTATTTTTACAGACTATCTTTTTTCCCATTCTTTTTTACCGTTTTCCTTCCTGTTTGGCGCCGGAAAATTAATTGAAATCACCGGTCGTAACGCGCAGGGCCTCTTCCACAGTTGTTTTGCCGGCAAGGACCTTGTGCCAGGCGTCTTCCCGCAGAGTGGTCATACCCTCACGGATGGCCACCCGCCGCAGCTCGGCATCGGTGGCGTGCTCGGCAACCAGTTTTTTCAACTTCTCGGACATGGGAAAGATCTCAAAGATACCCAACCGACCGGAATAGCCGGTCCCCCGGCAGAGTTTACAGCCTTTGCCCCGATACAGTTGCAGGCTGTCGTCACCGGCAACCGGGAAGCCGAGTTTCTGCACTTCCCGCGCCTCGATCTCGTATTGCTCCCTGCAATGGGGGCAGATACGGCGCACCAGTCGCTGTGCCAGCGCGCCCAGCATGGTGGAACCAATGAGAAAGGGCTCAAGACCGAGGTCCTCAAGACGGACAATGGTGGCGACCGCATCATTGGTATGGAGGGTGGAAAAAACCAGGTGGCCGGTCAGTGCCGCCTGGACGGCATGGGTCGCGGTTTCCAGGTCGCGGATCTCACCGATCATGATAATGTCAGGGTCCTGACGCAGGATATTACGCAGGATAGTAGAAAAGGTGACACCTATCTGTTCCTGGACCGAAATCTGATTAAAGTCTTCATGCACCATTTCCACCGGATCCTCCACCGTGATGATATTGGTCTCCGGACTGGCAATCTGTTTTAAGGTGGAATAGAGGGTGGTGGACTTACCGCTACCGGTGGGGCCGGTCACCAGCACAATACCGTGCGGTGCCTTCATAAAGCCGTCATATACGGCCCGGTCCCTCTGGGAGAACCCGAGTCCGTCCAGGTCCTGAAAGATGACATCCGGGTCCAGAATTCGCATCACCGTCTTTTCCCCAAAGGAAACCGGCACCGTTGAAACACGCAGTTCAGCCTCCCTGCCGCCGGCCCGCCCTATTTTGATCCGGCCGTCCTGGGGCCTGCGTTTTTCGGCAATGTCCATGCGGGCCAGAGACTTTATACGTGAGGTGATGGCCGAATGCACGGCCTTGGGCAGTTTATAAATCGTATGCAGCACGCCGTCGATGCGGAACCGAATCAGACAGACATTGCGCTTGGGCTCCACATGAATATCACTGGCCCGCTGCTCAAGGGCATAGGAAAAGAGATGATTGACCGCCGCCTTGATATGCTGGTCGGTGGAGGTTAACTCTTTAGTAGTCGACAACCGGACATACTGCTCCAGGTTACCGATGTCCACGGTGGAGCCCTCTCCGGCGCCGCCAAACTGCGTCTCGGCCGCGCTGATGGACCGCTGAAAGCCGAAAAACTCCGCCAGTATCTTTTTTATGTCCGATCGGGTGGAGAGATAGGGGCGCACCTTGAGCTGGTTGGCCCGTTCTATATCTTCAAGAACGGTCTTGTTGTCCGGATGATAGGTGACGACCTCAAGCACCCCGTCCCGAACTTCAATGGGCAGAATGAGATGATTGATTGCAAAGGATTTGGGGATCGTCTTGGTGACGACATCCATATCCAGTTCCAGCGGATCAAGCTTCTTAAAAGGTATGT
>WGCP01000362.1 GCA_015493715.1 Desulfobulbaceae bacterium | reverse complement strand
CGACCTCACCCATCATATCCGGAGTGGCTATGGTTTTATCAAAATCAAGCCAACCATCTTTAATCTTGGCAATGATCTCATCAGATCCGGCAAAATCAGCACCGGCATCCAAAGCCTCGGTTTCTTTTTCCCCTTTGGCAAAAACAAGAACTCTGACCTCTTTACCAGTCCCATGCGGCAGCATTACGCTTGAACGAACCATTTGATCGGCATGCCGAGGATCTACGCCAAGACGTACGGCAAGATCTATAGACTCGTCAAATTTTGCATAGGCCGCCTTAAGAGCCAGCGTAACCCCTTCCTTAAGCTCATACAGTTTGGTTCTATCTATTGCACCAGCGCTATGTCTATATTTTTTTCCGTGTTTTGCCATGATAAACCCCTATTATTTTCTCCCTGTCATGCCGGGTACACATGCAGGTAAACGAATTATTAAGCCCTGATGAATGTATTACGGCTGATGCCGGTTAATCTATCCCAACATTCACCAAGAGCTGAATGTAACTGAAGGATCTTGATCCTGTAGGAATTAACCGGTCCTCAGATTCCATCCAGCAAACCGCTAAATCTATTCTTCTTGGTGAGCTGCAGATTTGAAATATGGACGAAGATGATGAGTGCAGCTAATTTCTACGATCAATCAACCACTGTGATACCGCAGCTTCGAGCCGTCCCTTCCACAATACGCATAGCATGTTCCACGTCATATGCATTGAGATCCGGCATTTTAATTTCTGCGATTTCTTTTATTTTATCCCTTCCAAGATCGGCTACACGTTCCCGTTTGGGATTACTGGATCCCTTATCAAGCCCTGCAGCCTTAAGCAGCAATATGGAAGCCGGTGGCGTCTTGGTGATAAAGCTGAAAGAACGATCATTATAGACCGTAATGACAACAGGGATAATAGTGTCGCCGGCAGACTGGGTCTTTGCATTAAAAGCCTTACAGAAATCCATGATATTGACACCATGCTGACCAAGTGCCGGCCCGACAGGCGGCGATGGATTAGCCTTTCCGGCTGGAATCTGTAACTTGATATATGATTGTATCTTTTTAGCCATTGGTCCACTCCTCCATGTCCAGGCTAAAGAAGATGCTCATCTCCTTGCAATCCGGCATGAATGAAACAATAATTTAATTTAATCGCCGTTTCCGGCCTTACACTCTGTCTATAACTTTTCACAAAAATCAAAAAATCAGTACTTCCATGATAGCCAAGCTGGGCCTTTTTCCAGGCTACCTCTATTTGTTCGAATCAAGGTAATGGTCTTCACCGGGAAGTAGAGAGTACCTTCCTTACGTATTACTCACTTGTATATATTCAAGCTCAACAGGGGTCAACCGGCCAAAGATGGAAACCATTACTTTTACCCGCCCTTTGTCAGGATAAACCTCTTCAATGACGCCTTGAAAATTGGCGAATGGACCGTCGGTCACTCTTATCACATCGCCCTCTGTAAAAATAACCTTCGGTTTGGGTGCGGTAGCGCCCTCTTCAATACGGCCGAGAATACGCATGGCCTCATCATCACTCAACGATGGAATGAGTGCTTGTAAATCCTGTCCGGCCAGCGACTGGTTGGCATTTACCCCTACAAAACCGGTGACACGCGGCGTTTCCATAACAGTATGCCAAGTATCCTGATTCATCTCCATTCGCACAAGGATATAGCCTGGAAAAAACTTACGTTCCGAAGTTTTTCTTTTTCCCTTGACCATTTCAACGACCTGCTCAGTCGGAACCAGAATATCCCCAAAGAGTTCTTCCTGTCCGGCAGAGCGAATGCGCTCTTCCAAGGTTGCTTTAACCTTGCCTTCAAACCCCGTATGGGTATGCACTATGTACCATTTTTTTGCCATAAAAATGCCTGTAGCCGTTATTGGAGAACCAACGAAACGAGCTTACCGAGAAGGAGATCAACCGAGCCGAGGTAAATAGCGAGTATCACAACGAGAACAAGAACAAAACCTGTCAGACCAAGAGTTACTTTCCGATCCGGCCATACGATCTTTTTAAATTCGACCTGTACCTGTTGGACAAAATTTCGAATATTCGATGGATAAAATAACGCTATACCCTCAGGCGCAACTCTTTCCACCCTAGCCGGCTGCTTCGTCTTGCCGCTCTGCCCTTTTTTCTTCCTTGTCATCTGTACTTGACCAATATAGTGTTTATCCAATGAAACTTAAAAATGAACGGGGAAAAAATGCTGTAACACCCAGGTAGAATAAACAACAAATGCGGACCTGTAAAATCCAGCACATCCATACCATTTACCAGTGGCAGGCCAGGAGGGACTCGAACCCCCAGCCCTCGGATTTGGAGTCCGATGCTCTACCAATTAGAGCTACTGGCCTGCACTAAATAGTGAGGGTGAACATGCTGAAATCAAATAAACGATCAGCACCTATTTCGTCTCTTTATGCGGTGTATGCGTTTTACAGAAGGGACAAAACTTTTTTAATTCCAGCTTATGTGGAATTGTCCTCTTGTTCTTGGTCGTTGTATAATTGCGCTGTTTACAGGTTGTACAGGCAAGTGTAATGATATCTCTCATCAATAACCCTGTTATCCAAAAAAATCGACCGCTCACATGTTACCGCTGCAGTCGGTTTTTTCAATTTTCTAATGGTTGCAACCGGAGTTCGGTGCATCCTTGAATTATTCTAAAATTTCACTGATGACGCCAGCGCCAACAGTACGGCCACCTTCACGGATAGCAAAGCGAAGCCCCTCTTCCATGGCTATCGGAGTGATCAGCTCTCCTGTGATATGAATGTTATCACCAGGCATAACCATCTCAACACCTTCTTCAAGAGTAACGACTCCCGTCACATCCGTTGTCCGAAAGTAAAACTGCGGACGGTATCCATTAAAAAACGGAGTATGACGGCCACCCTCCTCCTTGTTCAGGATATAAGCCT
>WGCP01000361.1 GCA_015493715.1 Desulfobulbaceae bacterium | reverse complement strand
GGATCCCTCATCAAAGTGGCGGGACAATGCCGCCAGGGCTCTGGCATTCCTGATTAAACAACGTCCCCTTAACACAAGCGATCAGTGGCTGCCGATTGCAGCAGCCAGGCTGATGTCATGCTGGAATTATCCAGACCATATACTGGCAAAGGAAACAGTTGTTCAATTTGTTCAGCAGATTTGCCGAAAAATAATAGAGGAACAGATTCTCTTTGCCAATGATTCGGCCCTAGTGGGCGGGTTTCGTGAAGATGGGCGCACCACGCCCACTGCGACCCGTACCGAAGCCCTGCTGGCGGCCCGGGCAATTCTCAAGGGCCGGGATCCGATGTTGTACGCCACCCTGCAGGCGGTAATAACTTCTGCCGTGCGTTTTTTGTTACACGCCCAGGTAACATCAGGCGCCAGGGCCGGAGGAATATACCGGGTAACACGATTACGGAAAAAGAAGCGTCGGAAAAGAGTAGATGAAATCCGAATCGATTATGTTCAACACTGCCTGTGCGTATTTTTGGGCTTTGCCGGAAGGAATTCGGAAAGAATCACAGATCCACGGTTGTCGGGTCATCCTTCATGGTGACGACACCCCACTGTTGCTCTTCAAAATCAAAATCCGTGATTTTTTCGATATCGACCTTCATGTAGCGTCCGGTAGCCTGGACGGCAATACCGCCGTCGGGGAGCAGGATTTCGCCGCTGCCTTCAAAGAATCGTCTATTTTCACTGGTTGTCCGGGCAACAACCCGAATCTCTCCGTCCATGGGCACCGGTTTTTTCAGTCGCATGGAGAATTCAACGGTGACGCCCCATATGGTGTCGGATGTTGATATCATGATGGATCGGCCTATGGTTTCATCGAGTATGGTTGCGGCCAAACCGCCGTGCAGTCGGCCGGGATATCCCTGGTGCTGCTCCTCCGGTCGAAAAATCGCCAGCAGTTCCCCGGATTCCAGTTCAAAAAATCGGCTTTTCAGGCCAAAAGAATTGTTCAGGCCACAGACAAAGCACATTTTTGAGTTCGGTTGTTTTCGGACTATATTGAGTTTTTTCACTGTTGTATTCCTCGCGTAGCGACTATCAGTATTACTTTTTGATACCTTTATGGCGTTTTTTCAGATGATTTTCTTTCCGATGGGATTGGTGGTCCCTGCTGGTTACGGCCAGCGCCCGTTTTTGTTGTTCCCGCCCCTGAAAACTCCGTTCAACAAAACAGGAGCTGCCGGTGAGCGGATTTATGCCGGTCCAGTACATGAGCGTTGCAATGGTTGACGGCGTTGGAGTAAAAATCTGTACCTGCCGGGGCAGTAATTTGAGCTTGCGCAGGGCGAATTTTTTCAACTCACGCATGTCCTGCAGATGGCATCCTGGGTGGGCGGCTATAATATAATAGGTAAGAAACTGCTTGCGGCCTATTTTTTTTGTGAGGGTAAAAAAAAGTTCCCGAAACCGGAGCAGGTCCCGGGTCCCGGGTTTTCCCATGCAGGCAAGCACAGAGTCAACACAATGTTCGGGGGCGATTTTCAGCTGGCCGGAAACGTGGTGGCGGACAATCTCCTCAAGATATCGAAGGCCGTTGTTCCTATCAGCAAAAACCATATCATAACGGATGCCGGAGGCAACGACCACTTTCCGGATTCCCTTGATCGTTCGGATCGATTTGAGCAGATCAATCTGCGGATTGTGATCAATGGGCATGTGCGGACAGTTTGCCGGAAAAAGGCATCTTTTTTTAGCGCAGGCACCCTTTCTCAATTTTTTTGCACACTCAAAACCGTACATATTGGCGGTCGGTCCGCCCAGATCGGAAATCGTCCCTTTAAATTTCGGATGGAGGGTCAGTTGTTTTGCCTCGGTAACAAGAGATTTCCTGCTTCTTGAGGTCACCGTTCGGCCCTGGTGGACTGCAATGGCGCAGAAGTTGCATTCTCCATAGCAGCCGCGATGGGTGGTCAGGGCAAACCGAATCGTTGCCATGGCCCGCACCTCTCCCCGGGCATGGTCAAGGGGATGGACCTCGCGTTCAAAATCAAGCCCGTATATGTGATCAAGATCTTTCGTGTTCGGCGTCGGCCAGGGCGGATTCTGAATCAGATAGCGATTATCCTGTTGCTGGGCAAGTATCCCTGCCGTGACGGGATCATTATTTCGGTAAAACTCCATGAACATGGCGGCAAATCTTTTCTTCTGTCTGCCCGTGCTGTCCCGGACCTGGGCAAATCCGGGCAGGACCAGGGCCGATTCCGGCACCTCCCTGGACAGATAACAGAGACCGCGCAGTTTTTTAGGGGAGTTTTTTGCCTGCAGACATTTTGCCAGCGCCAGGGTTGCATATTCGGCCATGCCATAGAGCAGATAATCCGCCTTGGCGTCTATAAGAATGGATTTTCGAATCGAGTTTGACCAGTAATCATAATGGGCGATCCTGCGCAGGCTGGCTTCAATACCGCCAAGAACAAGCGGCACAGTTTGTTTAAAATGGGTGCGGATAAGATTGGCATAAACCAGGACCGCCCGGTCGGGACGTTTATCGTTTACTCCCCCCGGGGTATAGTCATCCCGTTTTCTTCTGCGGCCGGATGCCGTACGGTTGGCCACCATTGAATCAATGGATCCGCCGGTAATGCCCCAAAACAATGTCGGCTCACCAAGACGGGTAATATCGGCAGCTGTATGGATATCGGGCTGGGCAATGATGCCGACCCGGAAACCGGCCCGGACGAGAAATTTGCCGATGACCGCCACACCGATAAAGGGGGAATCGATGTAGGCATCCCCCGTCACCAGGAGGACATCAAGTTTTGACCAGCCTAATTCTTTCATTTCCTTGCGGGTTGCGGGCAGAAACATTTTTTTATTTTTTTTGGGGGGGGATTAATACCCAGCCCTTTGGGGCGTAAACCATTGTTGATGAACTCGTATAAAGTCCAAATTTTTTTCAAGTATGGCTAAGTAAAAACACAAATATACAAGGAGTAGT
>WGCP01000360.1 GCA_015493715.1 Desulfobulbaceae bacterium | reverse complement strand
CTTTTTTGCCGGTCATAATCTTTTCCTCCATTGACATGGTGTTTTTTCCACAAAAAACATTGCTCTCTCTTCTTTTCTGTAAGACCGGCCCGGCCATTGATCAAGGATGATTCATTTTTTTTTCGACAAAAAAACAATGGGAGTTATCAGCCGGGAAGGGATCAGTGGCGGCGCAACAAGAGGTGAAGCTGGGGCATGGGTTTGCCGACAACCGGCGCAGGAGCGGATTTCACCTTGCCGAAATCGGAATTTTCCATGAGTGAAGAGACATCAACGGCCTCAAAATCGCTGCCCTTGAGCGTGCGAAGCTGACGCAGCATGTCATTATTCCAACGATCATCAGGAACCCCGGAGATATACCAGTTGGAGCCGTTGTCCGCCAGGATCAGGCCATAGGTTTTCATGGCCTGGGCAAGCACCTTGACCAGAGGAGAAAAACCGGAGATATCCACATCCTTTTTCAGGCGAAACCGCTGCCCCATCGGCGGATAGGAAGAATCGGTGGAAGAGGATGCGTCATGGCGTGCCGGCCAGAGATGGGCTTTCCTCGTATGGACGGCGGTGAAGCGGATTGCATGCCCAAGGTGACCGGATGCCGACTCCTCGTAGCGTACCAGACCCGGCAGAATGGGCAGACCGGCGGCATCGGCGGATGTCCAGCCGTCGGGCCGAAGCGTATTTGAGCTTAGGTCAAAGCGGGCCCCTGAACCGGCATGCCAGGACCCATTAGCCTGCGGCCGCGCGTTAAAGAGTTCATAGAGAATGCAGGAATCCCTGTTCAGGATCAGGACGTGGCGGTCGCCATCGGCCTGATCGCCTCCTTCAATGGCGGCATCGTTCGGGATAGGGTAGGGGCCGGGGTCACTTTCATCCTCATAATCAAAATGCACGGAAACCGGCGCCTGGGAATCACCAACAAGGGTGATCGGAATGCCGATGGGTCCGCCGTTCCAGGTGCCTGAGCCAAAGTCGGGGTGCAGACCGGTATTTTCACCCATGGAAGCAATATAGCTTTGCGACCGGGCATCCACCGGAAGATCACCAACAGGCGTGTTCCAGATATTATCCTGCGGAAAAATCGTACAACCGGCCAGGGTGGGGGCAGCGACGGCGTCTCCCGGGTAAAACCGGACCATGATCGTGCAGAACAGGAACAGGATGAAAAGACAGCGCCGGGTTCTCAGCATGATGGTCCTCCAGTTTTTATTGCTCCAGATAATGCACCTGCACCCCGTCAATCCGTTCCGCCTGCCGGGCAACATGGCGCTGATGGGTAAAAAGGATCAGCTGGTTTTCTCCGTCCAGCTCGGCCAGAACCTTAAGCGTGGCCGTGCTCCGGTCATCATCAAAGTTGATCAGGATATCGTCAAACACAGAGGCCATGGGACGACCCTGCTCGGCCCGATGGACCAGGGAGGCCAGACGAAGGGCAAGATAGAGCTGGTCACGACTGCCGGTGGACATGGCGGCGACATCAATGGGCAGCGGGCTGTCCGGCCGGATACCGACCAGCACCGGTTCACCCCGGCCGTCGACATCGGTCTTCAGACCGGAAAATGAACCAAGGGTCAGCTCGGCAAAAATACCGGATGCCCGGGTCAACACCGGCCCCTGATTTTTGCGGCGAAATTTTTCGATTTCCCGGCGCAGAAGATCAACCCCGACCTGCAGACGAAGATAGCGTTGCGCATCCTGCCGGAGGTGGGCAAGATTCCCCTGCAAATCTTCGGCCTTGCGTGCAGCCCGTCCACTGCCGTCCATTTGCTCAAGCATCTTGCGCGCCTCTCCCTTTTGCTCGGCAAGATGCTGCAGGGCCGGATCAACCTCCCGGCTGATTTCCTGCTCCAGGGCATGAATGTCACCAGGCAGGGCGTCACAGTCAACCCTGTCGACCTCGGCGGCCAGTTCATCAAGGGAAAGCTCCCCCGCTATCTGCTGCAGGTCCTGTTCAAGCCGGCGCAGCTGTTTGTTCAGGCGTGCATGTTCTTCGCTCTTTTGTTCGGCCCTGATCAGCTCCTCTTCCTTTGTGCAACCGGCAAGTTCAAGCAGGGTATTCAGTTCCTTCCTGCTGTCCTGCAAGACGAGTTCACTTTCGGCAAGTTCACCGGTATTAGTCCGTAATTCCCTGCTGTACTGAACATGGAGGGCCTGCTCCCGGCCCGCAATGGTCATCAGATCGTACAGGCCGGAGACAATCTGTTCCACTCCGCTTCCCTTCAGGTCCGGCGCAACCTCTGCGGCAAGCGCGGCAACTTCCCGCTCAAATTCCGCACCATCTCGATCTATCCCCTGTATACGGCTTTCAAATTCCGCTGCTTCCTTCAATCTGGTGTCAATATCGGCAATGGTGTCAAAGAAATCCTGGGCCTCATCCGGGGCAAAGGAAAAATCCCGATCACCAAGAGTCGCTAATTGATGCCATCGGCGTTGCCATTGCCGCTGTTCCCGCTCAATCTGGTCAAGCTCCCTCTCCGCCTGCCGGACCTGGACCTTCTGCTGTCTTACCTCTAAGCCGATCTGTTCGTGGTGTCGGCGGGCCTGTTCCATTTCTGCAAGCAGAGAACGGGCCGAGGTAAGAACAGGCTCCAGGGTCTCGCCCTCCGGTATCTCCGCCCCATGAACAGCAAGGTTGTCCGCCACGGCCTGCCGCAGTTGCGCCCGCGTCTGTTGCATCCGCGTCAGCTCTTCACGCCGGAGGGCAAGCGAGGATACCTGCTGCTGAATTTTTTCCATTGCGCTCAACCATTCCGCCATCTCATCCGGTGTGCCGGGAACGATGGCAAGGGGCTGCCAAAGCATATGCCAGTTTTCCCGATGTTCCACAAGGGAGACAGTCAGTTGTTTTTGCGCCTGCTCGTTGTCCTCTTTTCTTCTAATCAGTTCGTCTTCCCTTGCCTGCAGGGAGACAAATGCCTGCACCCGGTCCGCCTCCAGACGCAGACGGTCACCGATGTTGTCAGCCTGCTGAATGAGGGAAAAAACAACTTCATGGAGTTCGCCCTCCGG
>WGCP01000359.1 GCA_015493715.1 Desulfobulbaceae bacterium | reverse complement strand
CCCGAGTATAAGCAGCCCTTTGGTCGGGAGGCCGGGCGGGTGACAAGGAAAATGATCAATAAAAAGATCGTGAATGTACGTCCGATGGATGTTGACCGCTATCATAGGACTGTTGCCCTGGTCACATTCAACGGCCGGCTTGTCAACCGGGAGTTGGTGCATAAGGGCGCGGCATGGCTCTATCCCAGGTACTGTAGAAAACAGCCTCTCTGTCAAGAGCTGCGGGCAGAAGAGCAACAGGCCCGGAGACGACACCTTGGCCTGTGGGCCGGGGCCAATCCTCTGTCGCCCTCACAGTGGAAACGGCTTAATAAAAAGTCATCCAGCCGGTCTCGTCACCACTCCCGACGGCACCGGCAGCACTGATTCCTTCACTGGAGGCAGGTCGATGGTCGGTGGGGCGGGGACGGCAGGCGGAGGTTGTAGGTTGTCCGGGCTGTTGGTCCATGGATCCTGTTGATAGCCCAGTTCTCGCCAGTCAAAACCGGCGGCGGAACCATGGCAGTTCAGGCAGTCAAGGGCCTGCGTCGCCGGTTTTACGCCGTGATTGATTCGGCGCAGGGTAACCGTGGTAGCTGTGTCCGATTCTCCGCTGTATGGCAGGCGGATGGCCTGCATCCCCTGAATGACTGCATCTTTCAGTTCGCGGTTTTTCCAGAAAGGCGTCTTTTGCCGCTTGAGCAGCGGGGAAAGAAGATAATGAAATTTCCTGTCCTGGAGCTGGGTCCCATACCGGATGGAAAAGGGCATGATTTTTGAGGCCGGTGATCTGGGCCCCGGTCCCTGCAACTGGGTAGTTTTTCCCGGCTTTGCCCTATCCCCTCTCATGTACATCTTGTCTGCCCCATCATCCCATGCATAGACGGGCCTGATCTTTGTTGTCATGAGAAAACCGTTCTCGGCAAGCGCTTTTTTCCCCTGCCGGTACAAGCGGTATTCGTTGTCGGCCAACAACCAGTTCCAGCTCACGACAACGGGTTTATTGTCTCCATAGACCGGTATGTGGCAGCTTTGGCATCCAATCAGCAGGGCATGTTGATTCAGCCGGGCAAGTGTGTGCGGAGTTTGTCCATGACAAGCGGCGCATCCGACGGTCTCGTCCCGGTCGGACCCGGTTGTCGTGGTGCGGGTAAGGGCATGATGTCCATTGTCCGGATGGCATCGGAGGCAGGTGAATCCGTAGCGCTGCATGTGGACATCATTGGTAGCGGTTTCTGTTGTGGATGGGATAAGACCGCATTGCTGATCGTGACAGGCCAGACAGTTGTGAACCGATGATCTACCCGCCCGGCGTGCAATCCGCTCAAGCATGGACATGTCCACTTCCGGCCCGTAAAGACCGGTAGTGTCGTGGCAGACCAGGCAGTTGACCGGCTGGTTCGTGGTGTTGAACAAAAAAGGCTTGCCGGGAAACGTCCCGATATGACATCGGTGACAGACTTTTGGATTGTTTTTTGCGGCAATTGCAAATCGTGAAAGGTCACCGTCCATACTTGAAAGAACGGTCTTTCCATTAATGTTCCGTTTACGCAGCCAGGTCCAGTGAACTGTTTTTTTTATATCGTCGACCTGCTGTTTATGGCACTTCATGCAGGCTCTATTGACCCCGGCAAGGGAGGAGAACGGTCCCCGTATCTCCTGGTGCGCCTCTGCTGCAGGCGCGGCAATTGGTCGGCAACCAATCAGGACCAGGACAAGGAGAATAGTATGGAGAAAGAAGCGTTGTTTGATGGGATGCATGGTCGCTTACTGGTGGAAAAAACGGCTGGGTAAAAGTTGGACATCACGGATGGGGATCGGATCCACCTGATGTTTCGTTGTATACCTATAGACCCAAGGTATCCCGCATCCCCGGCATGGTCAAGCAAATTTGCCGGTTGCTTTATCTTCATTAAAGTTGAACAGACGCGCATATTTCGCTGATAAGTCCCTTGCTTTTCCAGATTGTATGCGCTATAAAAATGGATCATCATTCATGGTGTTTTAGCGGAAAACAACAATGTTTTCATGGAGACGTTGTTGTTTTGGTATGAGTTCACCAGGGGGCCGTGTCTTGGGATAAACCCAGGACCCGCACGATTTTTTTTGTCGGCATGATCGGTGCAGCCAGGTATTGGCAGACGAAGGAGAAAAGGCTGCACCGATTATTGCTCACTGCTTGCCTTCCTGTCCTGCCACTACCAACTCTACCCACAGCTCGATAGCCTTTTCCTCGTTCTTTTTTACCTGCCGGCCTGCCTGATGATGAAAAATCGTTCTCTTCAATCGACAGGCGTACCTGTTGGTGAAAAAAGTTTTCCAATTATCTTTACAATTCTGCTTGAGTCGACATTGGTCTACCATCGTTGTTCTTGTTGATATTTATCAACCGAACATCAGAAAAAAGCACGGCGGCTTGCAATCCGGCATCATGGTTATAACGATGGTATCTTTCGTGGCCGAGCAAAGTCGACAATCAAAAAAACGATGGCGTCGTAAAAACTTCAATCTACTGCGTCGTGTGTCCTGTGGCTATTCTCAACATACTACATGTATAGTTGAGACCCGCCCCGGAACACTATTCCTCTGAGTTTTCGTTTACCTGTATATTTATGTTTTTACTGAAGTTTCCCGTTTTTTCTAGCAGGCCGATCCGGACCAAATTAAAAAAGGAAACGAGGCCGTCCCAGAAAATATGGTAACAGGCTTGGAACACCATCTTCCCCGGCCTGGGAATACAAAGAACAGGCTCAGGAATATACGGTCAACCTTTATGGAAAGGCATGAACGGTTCGGGCTTATGACCGGGTTGTCATGCTGGGATGCCTTAAGTGCCGGGTGCGAGTTGTCTGGGTTTTCCGTAAGATACGATGGGTTGCCATGTTTTCCACCGATCTGACCCTGTCCGTTGAAGAGATTATTGAGTATTACGGTGCCCGATGGAAGATCGAGGCTTGTTTCAAAGAGCTGAAGCGGGAAATCGTCAGCGCCGAAACCCAGACCAGGAATTCAGTAGCGGTTACAAACCACTTGGAATTTTGCATGATGGCTACAACATTGACTTGACTGCATGCCTGCAGGTTGGAAAAAACTCCAAACCGAAGGCATGCAGTCAAAGGCCTCCAGAGTCTTTTCCTGCCGGAACCCGGCCCGGCGCAAGCGCAGATCAAGTTTTCTGGATGAGCGCCTGGCAGTTTCATCCTGAAGGAGCAGGGCCAGGAACTCCGTATAAGATAAAGAATCTTCAATGGCCTGCTTGTTTCTGACCTCCAGGGAGTCCATAAATCCTGAGAGTCTGAGTTGTTTGAGCATGGGAGTAAGTTCCGGCATTGGGT
>WGCP01000358.1 GCA_015493715.1 Desulfobulbaceae bacterium | reverse complement strand
GAAACAGCCTGCACCGGCCTGCACGGTGCAAATAGACTGGCAAGCAATTCTCTGCTTGAGGCCGTGGTCTTTGCAGACCGAGCCGCCTACAGATTGCAAGATTTCTGGCCCGAATACCGTAAGAAACCATTTGTGGAAACAGGCGATTGGCGGGATGGAGCAGCCGGTTCTATCGAAGAAAATGTCCTTATCAGCCATAGTTGGGACCAGATACGACGGTTAATGTGGAATTATGTCGGTATTGTTCGTCGGGAAAAAAGACTCCTGTTGGCACGAAGGAGAATCGCACCGATATTAACGGAAATCAAGGAGCATTTTGACGATTATCTGTTAACCCCCGATCTGGTCGAATTACGCAACCTGGCTGTTATTGCCGATCTCATTATTACCAGCGCCGGCAAACGAAAGGAATCCCGGGGCCTTCATTATATAATTGACTATCCGGAAAGAGATGATAAAAATTTTCGGCAGGATACTTTGCTTTCAAAAAAGACGAACATAATATAACAACAAGAAATAAACCAATGTTTACCGCACTGCATAAAATTGCCGAACGGAAAATTGAACAGGCCATCGCAGAGGGCAGGGGGCCGGACCTCAGTCACTGGAGAAATAAGCCTCTGCCGGAAGACGATATGAAAAATGTTCCGCCGGACCTGCGGATTGCATATAAAATGTTAAAAAATTCCGGATACATACCTGAAGAACTGGCCCTGCACAAGGCAATAATCAGGACAGAGGAATTACTCGCCCGGGCCACGGACGAGCGGGAGAAGTATAACCAGTTGAAAAAACTAAATTATCTGAAATTCAAGCTGGAAAGCAGCCGCGGTCGCCCTCTGTATATTGACGAGGAATCACCTTATTACGGAAAGATCGTTGATAAGGTCAAATAGCGGTTACACGTATAAGTCGTCAGAGCATCCCGGTATCGGAGAAAATATTCTTCGGCCTGGTCTGTCCTCATCAGTGGTTACAGATCGACGATCTCATCGTAGAATTCGCCATGAGCATGAATCTTGACTCCGTTACCGATCGTGGCGATGTATTTTTTCTCGGCCAAAGTTTTGAGAAACGGGGCAAATGATTGCAGGTCATCAACCTGTGCTTCGATGATCTCTCCAAGCCGCTTACGTTTAAAGGCCGGGGTAATATCGAGCAGATATTCATTGCGGGCGGCAGCGCCGCGGGTTGCAGGCCCCTGGTGCGGTACGAAGGAGCCGTAGGTACCGATGATCAACTGGCGGAGGACAGAATCCGAAAGATCAATATCCTCTACCTCCTTCCAGGCGCCATCATAAGCGGCAAAGGTCTTTTCTATCTGCGGATCCCGGTAGCTGACCATGGCCAGGTTGCCGGTACGCTGGTTGAATTGAACAAAACAGCCGTAGGCACCACCAAGCTGGCGAACGGTATTCCATAGATAGTCACGCGATAACCATGTCTTCAGGACCTCAAAAGAGCCGCTATATGCCTCCGGGTCGGAAAACAGATTGCACCCTTGGACATTAAAAAGAACTTCAGCAGAGGTGCAAAATGCTTGCCGGGAAGGATATTCAGGAAAAGAAGGAGCAGATGCTGAGGGAATCAACGATCCCTGCCTATCGGAAAGGAGATCACCTATTTTCTCTTTGCAACGAAGCAGGTCTCCTTTTCTACTGGTTACGGCGGCAACAAGGCGACTTTTTACCAGGAGCGTATTCTTTAATGTGTTCAGGGTATTGAGAAAATCTTCCTCTCGATTGTCATAATCGGCAACAAGTTTTTTCAGGGTAAGATAGGCGGTTGCCCCGGTTACCTGTTCATTATATTTGCCGGCAAGATTGAGATGAGAAAAGACTCTGGTCGAAGCGAGCCCGTAGCCCTCGCTCTGGATAGAGTGTTCGGCCCAGGCGAATTCACGCTGCACAATTTCACGAATCCTGGCGTGATCATGAAAGGAAACATTGCTCAAAACATCCTGAACCAAGCCAAGAGCGTCATCAAGATAGTGAGAGAGGGCCTTTACCTCAAACCAGAGAATAGGTTCGACGGACCTGGAGTTTCCCTGTTTAGTATAGGTGGCAAACGAGTGACTGAAACTGCCGGTGCAGATGTTGAGCCGGGTGGCAAAGTTGCGGTAATCAATATCCCTGGTTCCGATCTCCGTCGTGATGGTCCCAAAGAGGTCAAGATACAACAGCATGTCGGCTGAAAGAGAGGTACAGTGAAAACCAATATCAACATAGGAGATACCATTGGTTTCCAGCTCACATTCAATAAGCAGCGTATCTGCAGCGGGCTGGGCAACTGCCTTGACAAAATCAGGAGCGGGATCAAGATCATCAAGGGAAAGTGAAGGGAGCAGTGCCAGGGTCTGTTCGTCATTGGGTGTTGCCTGCAGCCTGAGTAATTCCCTGGTATGCTCAACAATCTTTCGTCGGCCGGCCGAGCCAATCTTTTCAGCATAGACGGCAAGAGCGGCCTGTTCAGCTTTAAGCGTATTTTCCATCAGTTCGGGGTCGGGAACTAGACTGACCACGGCGGATTTACCAAAATCAAGAAGGGACTCCCTGATTATTTCTTCAAAATAATTTCCTTTTAAAGCCGCCTGCCGTATCTCGGCAAAGAGACGATCTATCTGCAGGGCCTCAAATGGATCGGCTCCATATTTCAAGGCGGGCAGGGCCTTGCCGATGAGAGCCAGTCCGCGCTGGGCCTTATTGAGTTCCTCGCGCACGGAAAATTCATACTTGTTTAACTCCGACAAAACCAGAGCATGATCAAGCCCCTTGGATGCCATGTCGTTAAGACTACGGGTATACACCTCAAGAAACGCGTCTCTGCCGTCTTCATCACAACCAATCAGATAGGTGAGCATGAAGGTTTTAAAAGAAGAGGACGTAACGAAAAATCCACCGAAATCACGACAGAGCCCAGCCTGAATAATTGCATTTTTTAAGGGTGAGGCGTCGGAATTGTAGAGAATATTGGCAATAACCTGCAGGGCGATATTGCGCTTACGCTCAAGGACGGTTCCGGTCAGAGAACCGACGGCGAGAAAGGATTTTCCTTCGGTTTTACTTCCGGGCTGGATACCATATTTCTCCCCGACGAACACGGGACCCTCAATGGATTCCCCCGTGGTTATTTTGGCCTTGTAGCCGGCAGTATCATACTGACTGAAAAAATTATCCTGGACGTAGGCAAGTTCATCGTCAAGATCAGCGTCACCATAGAAAAACAGGGTGCTGTTTGAAGGATGATAATGGGTTTGGTGAAAGTCGATAAACTGTTCATAAGACAACCGGGGGATATCAGCGGGGTCGCCTCCGGATTCATGGGCATAGGTCGAACCTGGCATGAGAGCCGTAATCGCATGATGAAAAAGATGCCTGAATGGATCCGAAAAAGCACCTTTCATCTCATTGTAAACTACACCCTGATATTGTAATGGCTGATCGAGTTCCTCGAGGTGATAATGCCAGCCCTCCTGCTCAAAGGTGGATCGTTCAAGAAGCGGGTTGAGCGTCACGTCACAGTAAACGTCCATGATGTTGAAATATTCTGCATTGTTGCGAGTGGCGAACGGATACATGGTGGTATCCGATCCGGTCATGGCGTTTAAAAAGGTCATGAGGCCGCCCTTGTTGATTTCGCCGAATACATCTTTGACCGGGTATTTCTTGGACCCCATAAGCACCGAATGCTCAAGAATATGGGCGACACCGGTGGAATCCTCGGGAACGGTCTGGAAAGCTATGCAAAACGTTTTGTTTACATCCGAATTTTTAATAGCCAGAGCAGGAGTTCCTAATACCGAATGCTCAAATAGATAGACGGTGGAATCGATCTCGGCAAGGAATTCCTTTTTCTTGAGAACAAAGCCATGATATCTGGAGCCGCAGGTAAAATCAGTCATATATGAACCGAGGAATTAGAATTGTTTATGAGAATCAAGCAACAGGGTTACAGGGCCGTCGTTTGTCAGGTTAACTTCCATCATTGTTTGAAATTTGCCGGTCTGTACGGAAACACCATGTTCACGGACCCTGGAAATAAAATCTAAATAAAAAGTTTTGGCAAGAGTGGGACGGGCGGCCCGTGACCAGGAGGGCCGACGTCCTTTGCGGCAGTCTCCCAGCAGAGTAAACTG
>WGCP01000357.1 GCA_015493715.1 Desulfobulbaceae bacterium | reverse complement strand
TACATTTTATCAAGGAGAATAATTATCCTCTGATAACAACACTTGCATCGGTGACGGAAACACTTCACTTATTAGACTTCAATCGAAATGCTCAAATTGACTTCATTGAATGGGTATACAGGGGTGGGGTCGAAATTGTTCCAATTGACAACGCTGATTTTGCGAGGATTAAAGAACTCACTGAGAAATACCGTGATCTACCGATGGATTTTGCAGATTCATGCCTGGTTTTCCTGGCCGAGCGATATAACCTGAACACCATTGCAACCATAGATCGTGATTTTTCAATCTACAGAATTCAGGGAAGAAAAAAATTCAAAATTACTTTTTCATAAACCAGCATGGCTGGACCAAATTGTTCCGTCCCCGCCGGCAACAGATACGCGTTGACTTCGAACGATTGGCATATCGCCCAGGTTCCTGTTTACCCGCAGAGCGATGGAACAAGAACGAAATGGGCAAAAACATATCTGATTACCCACAATCCTCAACCGAATGCAAGGGATACCATCGCTGAATACCGGAGGGCATTACGAACCCAGTGAATTAATGATGAATTTACTGGGCACTGCAATCCGGAAGAACTAGCGATGTTATCCCTAAGTTGTGAAAAACTGAGCTTTGTACGTAATCAGGAAAACATATCACGAGAGTCTCTTGAGCAACGATCATTCTCCCACATCCGAGCCCCTGCTCTGCTCCAGTTGTGACCTGCTGATGGCGGATGTCAAACCGCCGCCCGGGCATACTGTTCGCTGTCCACGCTGCGGCAGACGTCTGCATAAATGGAAGACGAACAGCATCGAAAAGACACTGGCCATCAGCCTGACCGGCCTGCTTCTCTACCTGCCCGCCAACTTCATGCAGCTGCTCACTTTTGATATCCTGGGTACGGATGTATCATCTTCACTCTTTGCCGCCACGCTCTCCATGTTCAATCAGGGACAGTATATCGTCGGTATTTTGATCGTGTTATGCGGATTTTTTCTGCCCCTGCTCCTGCTCTCCCTTATTTTTTCCGTCAGCCTGGCCCTGCACAAAGGTCGGCGACGCCCCTGGATCGCCCGCGCCCTTATCTCCATCCATCACCTGCGGGAATGGGCAATGGTGGACGTCTACCTGATCGGCGTCTTTGTCACCATTATCAAAATGAGCCACATGGCAAAGATACAGTATGATATCGGCCTGTTCTGCTTCATCGGCCTGGTCCTGTGCACCATCGGCGCTCTGTCGGCCATGGACAGACGGCTGTTCTGGTCCCGCCTGGATCCAAATGCCGACTCACCACTGCCCGAACCGGTCAATGCCGTAACAGGAGCGGATGCCGGGCTCTGCCTCTGTCACGGCTGTGAAAAAGTCGTTCCCATTGCCTCACAGAACCGGCGATGTCCCCGTTGCGGCGAGCACCTGCATCTGCGGAAAAAAAACAGCCTCAGCCGAACCTGGGCCCTGGTGATCACCGCTGTTATCCTTACCCTGCCGGCCAATATCCTGCCCATTATGGAGGTTGATTATTTCGGCGTCCCGGACCAGTCAACCATCATGGACGGCATTATCTATTTTTTCAAAGAGGGCTCCTACGGCATCGGCGCCATTATTCTCACCGCCTCCATCCTGGTGCCGCTTTTCAAGATTTCCGGACTGCTTCTCATCCTGCTGACCATCCATTTTCGTCTTCCCGGTTGGCGGCGACATAAAACCATCATGCTGCGGTTCATTGAATTTATCGGCCGCTGGTCGATGCTCGATATCTTTGTCATTGCCCTGCTCTGCGCCCTGGTCCGATTCGGTTTTCTCTCAACCATCAATGCCGCCCCAGCCGTGTTCTACTTTGCCGGAGTCGTGGTTTGCACCATGCTGGCCACTATAAGTTTTGATCCGCGCCTCCTCTGGGACGCGACGTCCTCTTCAGATTAACCACCTCTTAAATCATGCAGCAACCTGAACTGAAAAATAAATCATTCATCTCCCCGATCTGGATTCTTCCCTTTATCGCCCTCTGTATCGGCGGCTGGCTGCTCTACTCCAGTTATCGAGATGCCGGTATTGATATTATTGTTCATTTTGCCACCGCCGAAGGCGTCACAGCCGGTAAGACCAAAGTCATGTATAAGGGTATTGCCGTGGGAACAGTGAAAAAAGTTGAAATTGCGGCCGGCCTCAAGGGCATTAATCTCCATATCGAGATGAATAAAAAAACACGACCGGGCCTGGTCAAGGACACCAAGTTCTGGATTGTCCGGCCCGAAATCTCCGCTGGTCGCATTACCGGCCTGCAGACTCTGGTCAGCGGCTCCTATATCGCCGTTAAAAAGGGCAAGTCAACCGCCCAGAGTCGTTTTTTTGAGGGCTTGGAGGACCCTCCTCCTCTGGATACCGATGCACCGGGCCTGCACATTACCCTTGAAAGCCCGAGCCTCTATTCGCTGCAGCGGGGATCCCGGGTGTACAGCAAGAATATTAAAATCGGTCTGGTCGAAGATTATACACTGAAAAAAGACGGGATGATTCGTCTCGATATCCTGATCAAGCCTGAATTTCGCCACCTGATCCATGAGGGCACCCGTTTCTGGAACGCCTCCGGTCTCTCTGTCAGCGGTGACCTGCAAACCGGCCTGACCGTCAACATGGAATCACTCGCCTCGCTTATCTACGGCGGCATATCCTGCGCAACGCCGAAAGCCCTGCAAAACACACCGACGATACAGTCCGGACGCAAATATCACATCTACAAGGATTTTGAAGATGCCCAATACGGCGTCACCATGACCCTGCAGTTAGCCACCGGCGCAGGCATCGTTGCCGGCAAGACCAAGGTACTGTATCGCGGTCTCAAGGCCGGGGTCGTCAAGAGCCTTGACATTAACAACGATACCTTCCACACGGTCACCGCCACCCTCCTGCTTGATCCACGGGCGGAGGTCATTCTTCGTAAAAACACGCGCTTCTGGGTTATCCGTCCCCAGGTCTCCATCGAGGGCATCAAAAATCTGGAAACACTGCTCTCCGGGGCCTACATCACCTTTCAGGTCGGGGACGGGCCGCACCGGGATCATTTTATTGTTGAAGCCAACCCCATGCCCATTCCAACCCTGCGGCCGGGGACCTCTTTCAACCTGCAGGCACAGGACAGCGATTCCCTGACCATCGGCACACCTGTTTTTTATCGAAAAATCATTGTCGGCGAGATCACGGATATCGTTCTCACCGAGAACGGCAAAAATGTTCGCACCACCATCCTTATCTACAAACCATTTGACCGGCTTGTGGCCGACAACTCAATCTTCTGGAATGTCAGCGGCGTGCAGATAAACGGCAATCTTTCCAATTTCAAGGTCAACCTCTCCTCCATGCGAGCCATGCTGGCCGGCGGCGTGACCTTTGTCACCCCGGATCGGGTACGAAAGAAGAAACAACCGCCTGAAAAAACAATAAAAAAGTTTCACCTCTATGAAAGTTATCATGACGCCGTCCTCCATGAAAGCGCCCTCCAGCCCCGCGGACTTAACCTGCGGATAGAGGCGGAAAAACCAGCCGCCGTCAAGGTGGGCTCGCCGGTTCTGTACAACAACATCAAGATCGGCGAGGTCATGGACCTGACCCTGGCAAAAAAGACACACGGTATCGTCATTGACCTGCTTGTCTTTCAAAAATTTCGCTATCTGGTCAATGGCTCCTCCCGTTTTTATACATTTTCCGGCATAAAGGCGGAGGCCAGCCTGCAGGGTATTTCACTGGAAGCGGGCTCTCTGGAATCAATTTTCAGCGGCGGCATATCCCTGTATAATCCAAAGCATACTTCCAAACTCCACAAGGGCGCCGTCTTCCATCTTTACCAAAATCTGCAGGCGGCCGGGGATGCAGACGGCCTGCGCCTGACCCTGCATCTGCAGTCGGCAAAGTCCATCACCAAGCACACGAAAATCCGCTACCATGGCATTGAAATCGGCCGAATCGTCGATGTTGATTTTAACGCCGGTTTTGACCAGGTAACAGCCCGGGCCGTAGTCCGAAAAGATGCAAAGAAACTGTTCAGAAAGGATACCATTCTTTACCTGGTTGGACCCCAGATGAACCTTGCCGGTATCCGCAACCTGGACACCGTTCTCGGCGGATCATATATCAGCCTGCGTCCGGGCAAGGGAGCGCCGACCGATGATTTTACAGTGCTTGCCGAGATACCGGGTGAAAGCGGAACTCCCGCTGGTTTGCATATCATTCTGGAAAGTCCGACCAGAGGTTCTCTGGGTCCGGGAAGCCCGATCTACTATCGGCGGATACCGGTGGGAACAATCACCGGTTACCATCTGTCACCGACCGGCCGACAAGTCTGGCTGCAGGCGGACATTCTTCCTGAATATGCCTTTATTGTCCACAAGGGCACAAAATTCTGGAATGTCAGCGGGATCGAGGTGAACGGCGGAGTATTTTCCGGCATGAGTATCAGAACCGAATCCATGGAGGCGATCATCCGGGGCGGGGTGGCGATGGCAACGCCGCCGGGAAGAATGATGGGCGGCGTTGCGGAAAACGGCCTCCATTTCCCGCTCGCCAAAAAAGCCGAGGACGACTGGAAGGACTGGGAACCGAATTTACGCGCAATTAACGGCAGGAGCGGCGAGACGAATTCCGGCAACGACAACCGGGAAAAACGGACTTACCGGGATAAAAAAAGAAAAGAGGCCGATGCCATGGGGCTGTAAGGAAATAAGTGTAACAATTTTGCGCTGAAATTTGGTAACTATTCAGATAGATATAAAAACCTTACATCTATTTTGGAATGTAACTGCTCAGGAGTGGCCCATATTTACTTATTTAGGTCTTTGAAGCATACTTGTGCTATTCGAGAAGGCCGAAATGAGCGAAGATGGGGTGCTCCTGAGCAGTTACAAATTTTGTTCATTTTCAAGGCGCGTAATGAGTTGCATAGTCTCTTCTATTCAGCTCTTTGCGCAACGTAGAAAATGGGCAAAAGGGCAAGCAGGATGTTACAGTTATTTTTGCGCAGTCCCTATCTATGACGGTCCATCCTGCCGCTCTTTATGCTCACTGAGGGCAACAAGGACAAAATCCTGCAACAGTTCCCGATTATGCTCGTCAAGGTCAATGAATTCACAGCCGACCGCCACGTGATCGAGGTATTCTTCATCCATGACCCAGCGTACCTCCATGGACAGATCGGAAACGGCGCCGAGATGCGGGTGGCCGATTATAGCGATCAACTGCAAAGGGTCATTCACCTTGACCCGGATGCCTGCTGAACGTTTGCAATGAAAACCGATACCGCCTTCGCTGATGTTAAGCAGGCGAACGTCATAGCTCTTTTCCCCTGCCGTCGGGACAATTTTGGCAAGCGCAACGTCCTCGCCGGGCAAAAAAATCCTCGGATATTTTCGTTTATCATCAAAAGAATCCATATATTCCTTTATGCAGATATTTTTTCTCCAAGAGTTGACGGTTGCGCATACGGACTCGCAGCTTCAACCACCTATCGGCATAGTGTATCGCCGGCTTAAGGAAATAGCAAAAAAAAAGAACAGAAAAAAGTGATTCTTCTTGGTGATTTTGCTTACTTTTTCTTTATATCAGCTTGTTTTCCCTGATACCGGCATGTCCCGGCCCTCTCTTTATTTCCAGCTCCGACCCGGTAACCCCGGCTCAAAAAAGCGAAGCCGGTTGGCGTTGGTGACCACCGTCACCGAGGAAAGGGCCATGGCGGCAGAGGCGAACATCGGCTGCAGAAGCCAACCGGTAAAGGGATAAAAGAGACCGGCCGCCAACGGAATACCGATACTGTTATAAAAAAAAGCGCCAAACAGATTCTGGCGAATGTTTCTAATGGTGGCACGGGAAATCTCGATGGCCACGGCCACATGGGCAAGAGAATCCCCGGCCAGGGTAATGTCTGCATTATCAATGGCCACATCCGCACCCGACCCGATGGCAAAGCCGGTGTCCGCCTGGGCAAGCGCCGGCGCATCATTGACGCCGTCGCCCACCATGCCCACCTTGTATCCCCTGGCCTGCAGCTCCTGTATGACGCTGAGCTTTTCTGCGGGCAGGACTTCACTGTGAACCTGATCAATGCCGAGCTCCCGGGCAACGGCTTCGGCAGTCGCTCTGCTGTCGCCGGTACACATAACAAGAGTCACTCCTGCCTTCTGCAGGGTCTTGACGGCAGCTGCCGAATCCTCCCGTATTGGATCACGCAGCAAAAGCAGCCCTAAAGGATTGCGCTCATCGGCAAGCCAGATGGGCGTTGCCCCGGAAGATGCCTCTGTCTCGGCTTTTGTTCTCAAGTCATCAGGCAGAAAAATGTCCCGCTCCTGCAGAAAGAGATGATTCCCCAGTAGATAGGTGTGGCCTTCGATATCACCCTGGACGCCCCGCCCGGCAACGGCGATAAAATTTTCAACCGGCGGCAGGTCAGCACCACCACTGTTCCGGGCCTCCAGCACGGCCTCGGCCAACGGATGCTCGGAATCTTTTTCCAACGCGGCGGCTATCCGCACTATCTGCTCCTGATCCTGATCCTGATCCTGATCCATCAACGGCAGGACCTCGGTCACCGTCGGTGTGCCCATGGTCAGGGTACCGGTCTTATCAACCACCACATGGCTGAGTGTGGATGCGGTCTGCAGACCGTCGGAATTTTTAATCAGTACATTGAGCTGGGCCGCCCGGCTGGTGCCGACCATAACGGCAATGGGTGTTGCCAGCCCCAGGGCGCAGGGGCAGGCGATAACCAGAACAGCTATGGCTGCAGTCAGGGCAAAGGCCGCCTGCGGATGGGGAACGACAAACATCCAGATGATAAAGGTGAGGATGGAAATACAGATGACGGTGGGCACAAAAACAGCAGCAACCCTGTCGGCCAGACGGCCAATGGGCGGCTTGGAGAGCTGCGCTTTTTTCACCATGCCGATAATATGGGCAAGGGTGGTCTCCTCACCGAGACGGCTCACCCGCAGGGTAAAAGTCCCGGATTTGTTCATGGTACCGCCGGTGACGGGATCCCCGGCTTGTTTTTTCACCGACAGCGGTTCACCGGTCAACAGAGACTCATCGACGCTTGAGTGACCTTCGGTGACGATGCCGTCAATGGAAATACGCTCTCCGGGTCGGACACGGAGAATATCATCAATTCTGAGCAGGGAAACCGGGATTTCGATTTCGCTCCCGTCAATGACCACCCGACCACTGGTCGGCCGCAGACCGACTAGAGAACTGATTGCCTCACTCGTTGTCCGTTTGGCCCTTGTTTCAAGGGCATGACCGAATTGGAGAAAGGCCAGGATCATAACCGAGGCATCAAGATAAAGGTGATTACCGCCACCGGCAATAAAATCCGGCTTCAAAATCACCACCAGGGAGGATATCCAGGCGGCAGACGTCCCAAGGGCCACCAGGGTGTCCATATTGGATGTCCGGTGCCGGGCCTGTTTCCAGGCATTGACATAATAATGTTTCCCCGACAGATACATGGTAGCAAGACAGACCAGAGCCATCAATAGCCAGAATCCCCTGTGCCCGGCCACAGGTGGAAACAGACCCGACATCTGACCGGCCATAACCCCGAAACCTACCGTGGCGGCAAGAATCGCACGCATCCAGGAACGTCGAATTTCAAGCGCAACCGCCCTTTCTTCCCGGGCGGAGGTATCCTCCAGCTGTTCTTCAACCTGAACCTCCCGGCCATGTTCTTTCAGCAGCAGGGCAACCGCAGCCGGGTGGGTCGAAGTCTTTACCCGCAGCCGAGCGCCGATTTGCTCTATTTCCGCATCGGAAAAATTGCTGTGAACAATTTCCTGCACACGGGCCGGGGTTTCCGGCCCGCCTTCGACCGGTTGCAGAAAAAACACACCGACAGGTGATCGTTTCGGCAAGTGAGCGACATACCCCTTTTCCACAACAGCCGCCACAACCTCCTGCGGATCGCCACCGCTTACTTCGGCCTTTTTTTCGATCAGGTTCACCACCGCCCTGCGTACCCCGGCAACCGATAGAATGGCCTTTTCCACGTTGGCCACACAGGCGGAACAACTCATGTCATCGATGTCTATTTCATAGTCATTCGCTACGGGCTGCTCACTTTTTTCAAGCAATGATGCCTCATATCCCCGTTCTCTGACGGCGGCCACCACCACCTCGGGATCACCACCGCAGACCAGAGCCTCTTTTTCCACCAGATTGACGGCGGCCTCCGTTACTCCGGCAACGGAACGGATCGCCTTTTCCACGTTGGCAACGCAGGCGGAACAGCTCATATCCGTTATACGGATGAGATACTCGGCATCCCGGCAAGGCGCGTCACCGGCGTCTACCGGAGTGGTCAACGCATCGTCAATCGGACAGGCCGCATCCTTTTTTTCTCTTTCCGCTTCAATAAGACGGGCATCATAGCCGGCCCGGCAAACGGCCGCTGCAACCTCCCGTGGGTTTCCGCCTGTAACCGCAACGCGCCCCGCCTGCAAATCGACCTCTACGGTCCGTACCCCGGCTACTGAACGGGCAGCTTCTTCAACGGCCCGGACGCAATGCTCACAACTCATATCAGCTACGGTCAATGTATATTTCCGCATGGGTCATTCCCTCGTACACATACCACATGGTTCTCCCTGGAAAGAACCGTTCAGCTGCTGTATAGTACATCATTTATATTTCCTGCTACAGGGTAAGCATCGGGGCTGCGGAAATCAATACCAACCCACATTGGGATATCGATCAACTACAAAAGGAAAAAAATGGGACTTCTGGATATCACGAACACAATAACCGCAAAGCTGGAAAGCGGATTAAACCGTGAAGAGATATTTGCTCGATATGTACAGGCGGCCCCGGAGCAAGCGGCAAAATATGCGTATTGCATAGCCTCCATTCCCACCGCCGCCCTCAGACAAAAATACCTGAAGCTCAACAGCCTGCTCCTTGTGCTCCTGGTTGCCTACGCCGCCCTCACCGTTCTTGCCGCCCTACCTATTGATCTTACCAAACCAACCATCTTTCTTCTGCTCCGCACCCTGGTACCGATCATCTTTGCCTATTTTGTCTTTCATTTTCACGGTGGAGTCTACCGACTTGTCACCCTGTGGTGTCTCTTTGATCTGACGGAGGACCTCCTGCTCACCGGGGCCCCTACCTTTACAGCCGCTCTTAAGCTTTTGACCCTGTTTTTCATCATCATTATTTCCTGGTTCATCAGCAGAAAGGTATTTCCCAACCTGAAGATATTTGGGCCCAAACAGGACGATAACGGCAGGTATTTGCTGTAAGGAGGGTAAAAAGTACCCATCCCCATCACAACGGCAGGATATGGACCTCTTCTCGAATCGGATGCATGCCCGCAAGAAACAGACCGCTGCGGCCGTCAATGGCAATCGGATCGCCCGCATTGATCCGGTGACCGTTGATGAGAGCATATTCCCTGAATTCAAAGACCTGCAGGTCCCGACAACCGACGACGCAGGTCTTTTCCAGCCGGGTAGCGACCACCGACGCATGCGAGGTCTGGCCGCCCCGCGCCGTCAGCAACCCATCAGCCATTGATATTTCCCGGATATCCTCGGGCACCGTATCCTGACGAATAAGGATCAGGGCGGCATCCGCCTTTTCCTCCCGAAGCCGACGGATATTTTCCTCAGTAAAAACCGCCAGGCCGGAAAGAGCAGAACCACTGACGCCGATTCCCTTGCCGAGTACCGACTCCTGCAGTTCCCCATTGTCGGCAAACACGTTAAGATGCTCTTTTTTCTTGATGGTAATCATATCCCTGGTCTGCAGGATATAGAGCTGCTCCGGCTCCGGTCCCTCAAAGGTAAATTCGATCTCCTGGGGATTCCACTCTTTTGTGTACACAAGGTCACGGGAGATGGAGAGTAACTCCTCATAAATTTTCGGAAATCTCCGCTCCAGGGAATTCTGCACCGACCGGCCATCCAGCTCGGCCTGCTCAACAGATATCGGGTAACTGGTCACCAGCCCGGAAACAATATCCTCGCCCTGGTCACCGGGGGCATAATCTCCCCAGAGCGCCACCCGCCGAACCTTACGATAGGGATGGGCGGTAAACAGCACCCCGCTGCCTGCCTGATGACTGAGGTTACCATACACCATGGCCTGAATAATAACGGCCGTACCCCAGTCATCGGACACATCCATCAGCTGCCTGTAATCCTTTGCTTTTTTGGTATTCCATGACCCAAGCACCAGCTCCACCGACCGAATCAACTGCAACCATGGGTCATCGGGAACCGCGCATCCAAGCAGGTCTACCGCTTTTTTATATTTGCCCGCGAGTTCCTGCATCTGCACGGAAGAAAAATCACGCTTCAGGCGCACATTATACAGCCCCTTATGCTCATTCATCAGGGCCTGAAATTCCTCCCTGGCCACGCCCTGGGCCATGGCCCAGGACTGGATAAACCGCCGGTAGTTGTCCCAGGCAAAATAGGCCTGATCCGGATTGGCGCGAACAAATTCCTCGACAAGCTCACCACTGACCCCCACATTGTGGATAGTTGTCATCATGCCGGGCATGGACATGGCGGAACCACTGCGCACCGAAAGAAGCAGCGGCCGGTCGCCGGAACCGTATACCTTGCCGGTCAGTTCTTCGATTTCCGTTATGGCGGAACGAACACGATCCATGAACTCACTTCTGGCCCGGTCAAATTTACGGACCGCAGGCCAGCAGCGAAAAATCTCAGTGGTAATAATTGCCGCCGGTGGCACCGGCTTGCCGTCTCCGGCAAGGACCATCAGATTAAATCCCTTATTCCCAAGGTGAATCAGATTATGAGTAGCCGGATTTTCATTAAACAGTGAGCTTATGGATTTTTTAGGATTATAGGTCATCAGTAGATCAAGCGTTTTTTCATCGAGGAGATCTTTCTGCGCCTCCAGGGTCTGAATGATCCTGCTGATAAAATTATCGAGATGCTGCAGACCAAAGGTGGTGGCTATCAGATCCCTGAAAAATGATTCGGAGAGACGCAAAACCGTTGACGGAAGATCCTGATCATCCCAGAGCGACCGGTAGCGGGTCAACAGATTCCGTCTGCCGATCTGTGGAATAATAATAGAAAGGTTATTCTGATGAATATTGGTGTAATAGGCATAGATGATATCCTTGACCCCTTCGGAAAGGCCGCGCATGATATCGAGGTGCTGGGTATAGGAAAACCGTTTGATCGCGATGGAAGAGGCCAGCAAGCTGGCATAGGTATCCAGGCGGCGGGAGGAAATGCCGTCTATCCTGAGCGCCCGAAGATAGAGACGCAGACATTTGACGATCTTGATAAAGGTAGCCTGGG
>WGCP01000356.1 GCA_015493715.1 Desulfobulbaceae bacterium | reverse complement strand
GAATGCCAGTGCCGCAACTCTGGCGGCAGGTGTGTCCGAGGTTGAGGAACTGGGCCTGGAACTGGCGGAATTTGCAGGATCGCGCCTGCCCAGGCTGGCGGACAGCAGGGTCGCCATGGCCTGCAGCCTGCATGAAATCCAGGAAATAGGCAATGGACCCTATGCCATGATTATCGGCCGGATTCATCATGTTTATATCGACGATATGGCCGTTCTTGAGCAATCCGAGGAAAAGATTCGTATTTCTCCTAAAATCCTTGATCCCGTCGGCCGTCTGGGAGGACCACGGTATACGAAGCTCGGCAAAGTCGTCACCCTTGCCCGGCCTGAATAAGGCAAAAGAATATTTGATGACCATCATTGTAAACGTAATGAATATAAACCAAATGAAAAAGCCTATAGAACCGTTTAATTTGGTAGGTGAAAATTCTTTAATATTTTCAAGGCAACAGGCTGAAAAAATATTAAGGGACAACAGTTATTATATTTTTGTGGCTGCTTTTATAATGTTCACTGTAGACTTATTCCTTATTCTTAAGCCTGTCGATATTGGGATTTCTAAAACTATCATACTAATATGTGGTATTTTTTATTTCGTCTTGGGGGTATCCATAAAGTATTTGAAAAGTCGAATCGCTTCTATCCTGGCTTTAGCAAGTTTTACTTTGGACCTGTTCTTCAAAATAATGGAACAACGTACTAATAATGGATGGTGGTTTTTTACACTTATATTTATAGCAGCTTCTTATAGAGCTGTAAAAGCAAGTTTTTACTACCACAAATGCAAAGTCAAACAATCGCAGGCACTTTGACCATAAGCACAATGCGGTTTTGGTGAATGTCACAGTAAATGCAATTACATACGTGTATCTATGGTGGCTGGTAGATTCGTTTGCGGCAGATAATACGTATCTGATCACAGTGTTGATAACTATGGGAATTCACATTCCTAAATTTTGTAAGTGGTCAGGGGTGTCGCAGATTCGTACAGACGTGATTGGTCGTTATAGCCCCTCTATGCGGACAGTCACGACCGTGCGAAGATGTGGTGCCCCTGACCACTTACGAGAATACGGGCGATGACGTGAAACAGCGTGGTACGTGAAATATTTTTGTCGCCGGGCGGGAAGAGGGGAGACCACCGGTGCACATAGGAAGCGCAACTCTTTTTCTGCTTTTTCTTGCGGGACTGTTGGCGGGCTTTATTGATTCCATTGCCGGTGGCGGGGGCATTATTACCGTACCGGCGCTACTGGCCGTCGGCATTCCGCCCCATCAGGCATTGGCCACAAATAAACTGCAGAGTTCCTGCGGCAGCCTGACCGCCAGCGTCAACTATACCAGGCTGGGCTTGATGAATCCCAGGGAACTTGTCACCGGTTTTATCTTCAGTTTTCTGGGGGCGGTGGGCGGTGCTGTTACCGTCCAGTTTTTCAGTGCTGATTTTTTAGAGAACCTGATCATCGTCATGTTGATCATCCTTTTTGTCTATACCCTGCTTTCACCAAAACTCGGTTATGTGCGCAAACCGCATAAAATCAGTCATTTGAGTTTTTACGTGATTTTTGGTCTGTTGATCGGTTTTTATGATGGTTTCTTCGGGCCCGGCACAGGAAGTTTCTGGACCATTGCTCTGGTTGTCCTGCTCGGGCTTGATCTCAAACAGGCGACCGCCCAGACCAAACTCTTTAATCTGACCAGCAATGTCGTTGCCCTCGGCGTCTTTCTCTACTCCGGCCTGGTTCTCTGGAGCGCTGGTGTTGCCATGGGCGCCGGCCAGATTATCGGCGCCTATTGCGGTTCCACCCTAGTGAGCAAAAAAGAGGTCCACTTCATCAGGGTGTTTTTTCTTTGTGTCGTTGCCGCAACCATCATCAAGTTGTTGGTGGACAGATTCTAATGATCGACGGGCGGGTCAATAGGTAAGTCCGACCCGGTCCCTGACCAGCTCAAGGGTGGCGGTTGCCTTTTCCCGTGCCTTGTCCGCCCCCTGGCGCAAGATCTGCCGTAAATAGTCCTGGTCGGCCAGCAGTTCTTTTTTCTTTTGTCGGGCATCAGCATAGTAATCCCTGATCAGTTCAAACAGGTCCTGTTTGATATACCCATAAGCGGCGCCGCCGTTGATGTACAGTTCCCGAACCTCCGCTAGTTTGTCTTCTTGCGCAAAGAGTTTGAGCAGGGCAAAAAGATTGCAGGTATCAGGATCCTTGGGTTCCTCCACCGGTGTTGCATCGGTTTGGATGGCCATCACCTTTTTTCTGAGCGGTTTGTCGTCGAGAAAGATAGGGATGGTGTTGCCGTATGATTTTGACATCTTCTGCCCGTCCAGGCCCGGCACGGTGGCCATAGTTGCACTGATCGCCGGTTCCGGCACCACAAAGGTCTCACCATAGCTATTATTAAATTTAATGGCAATGTCGCGGGCGACCTCCAGATGCTGTTTCTGGTCCTTGCCCACCGGAACGATTTCGGACTGGTAAAGAAGGATATCGGCTGCCATCAGTACCGGATAGGTAAACAGGCCATGGCTTGGGGCAATACCTTTAGCCACCTTGTCCTTGTAGGAATGACAGCGTTCAAGCAGGCCCATGGGCGTCAGGGTGGACAGGATCCACATCAACTCGCAGACCTCGGGCACGTCCGACTGCACCCAGAAGGTACATCGGTCGGGGTCCAGGCCGAGGGCCAGAAAGTCAGCGGCTGCCTCCAGGGTGCCCCGGCGTAGCTTTTCCCGGTCATGGACGGTTGTAAGCGCGTGAAGATCAACGATGAATACATACAGGTCGGATGTCTCCATGTTGGCAATCATTGTTTCCATCATGCCGAAATAGTTGCCGATATGGAGTTGTCCCGAAGGCTGGATTCCTGAGAGAATGCGTTTCATAATCTTTGGTTCTTAATGGAAGGTTGAAAATTCATGGTTGATGGCGTCGTAAAAACTTCGATCTACTGCGTCGTGTGTCCCGGGGCGATTCACAACATACTACCTGTATAGTTGAGACCCTCCCCGGAACACCACTCCTCGGAGTCTACGCTTCGCTCCGCTTACCTGTATATCTGTTTTTTACTTAGCCATCCTTAATAATT
>WGCP01000355.1 GCA_015493715.1 Desulfobulbaceae bacterium | reverse complement strand
GTATTCAATGCCCCTGGCAAGGACATTGACAAGGCGTTCCGGGTCAAAGGGTTTTTTCAGATAATCATACACCCCGCCCCGAAGGGCTTCAACGGCATTTTCAATAGTGGCGCAGCCGGTAAGTATGATAACAACCGTGTCCGGATATTTTTTCCGCAGGGTGTCGACAAGCGAGAGGCCGCTTATATCGGGAAGGCCGAGGTCGAGAAGAACGGCATCAAAGAGCGTACTTTCAAGATGGAACAAAGACTCCCTGCCGGTGTGGGAAATCGTCACCGCATAGCCGTCTGCTTCCAGCAGCGGTTTCAAGCTCGTGCAGAAATTCGGTTCGTCATCAATGAGAAGAACGGAATATGCCATGAATACCTTTTCTCTATGCCTGAGCAGAGAATTGCAAAGATCAATTCTTTACTGAAACTTTATTTCTTTAGTGAATCCTTATCATTATGGCGCTGAAGATACCATAACGTCATAGAAACGCAGGCATTTCATAATGTCAAAAGGAAAATGGCTTTTTTCTTGAAAAAAGAATGATTAAGTGGGCATGAAGGGGATGATTACACCAAATGTAGTGTTTTTGCTTTCCCGCTCAAAGAAAATAGAACCACCGAGTTGTTTAACAATTCTGGTGGTAATGGCCAGACCAAGGCCGCCGTGTCCTCCACCCTTACTGCTTGTTCCCGCCTGAAAAAGGTTCTGCTGCAGGTTTTCCGCAACACCGGGACCATCGTCACTGATTGTGATAATCACCTGCTCGGTGTGATCCGGTTCCGTTTTGAGTTCGGTGCTTATGGTGATGGTGCCCCGACCGTTCAGGGCCTCGATACTATTGTTAAGCAGATTGGTTATGACCTGTCTCAAGCTATTGGCGTCGGTCTGCAGCCGGCTTATTGTCGGATCGGGGTGGAATTCAATGACAATGCTTTCGTCGGCGGGAAGACCTGCGCGGTAGAGCTCGATCATCTCGGCAAGCAGATGATTCAGATCAATTTCTTCCAGTCGGGTCATCGGTCTTTCCGAGGCGATATCTCTGAGCTGGTGGGTGATTCTCCCTATTCGTTCAAATTCCTGGTCGATGATGGCCAGCTCTTCATGGATTTCCGTATTATCGTCGAGCTTTTTATCAATTATTTTAAGATAGTTGCGTAGGATGGCCAGCGGGTTGTTGATTTCGTGGGCAATCTTTCTTGCGATCATGGCCGCCGCCTCAAGGCGTTCGGCGGCAATGCGGTGTCGTTCCTGCTCCTGGCGGTTTTGCATGGCGAGACCGGCTGCCGCCTGGGAGGCAAGAAGCTGCAGTGGTCCGGCATGACCAAGCAGGCCAAGGTGTTCATCTTTCGTAACCCCTATGACCAGCAGGCCGACCTGATGCCGTTGCGCCGTCATGGGAAAAATGATCATGCCTTCGGTGCCGAGCAGCTCAATTATCTGGGTATCAAGCATGGTCGTTGTTTTATCGGGGCGGGGCATGAACGAGTGCATCATTTGTTGTAATTCCAGCGCACAGACAGGAAGACTCTCCCGGTGACGATCCAGGGAAAAACGAAGGGACGGGGCATTGGAGCAGAGAGGGTTTTCATTGGAGGTAAGGCCCTCTAACCTGTTTTTTTCTGCGTTAAAGAGCAGGAGCAGGCAGGTGGTCTGGTTAAAAAGAATTTTCAGGCTTTGTTCAACAACGAGAGCAGCCTGCTCCCGGTTCGTTGCCTTGAGCTGATTATCGAGCAGACCGGTCAGCTGGGTGATATCCCGGACCCTGTCGATCAGTTCTCGGGTGGCCTCTTTGTGAACTTTTTTGCTTGCGGGTTCTTCGGGGTCAAGAGTTGATCTGCTGCCGGACGGAATGCGGATACCGAGCTGGTGGGCAACCTCCTGGATCTGTTCGTCGATGCCTTCCTGTAACTGTTCGGTCCTGCCGGGAGCAAGGCGAAAGAGTTGCATCGCCACTTCATCACATTCCTGTTCCGGATTGTCGCTGTGGCTGATAATATCGGCAAGGTAGGTGATCCTGGTGAGCGGCAGGGCCTGTTCAACCTCGTCAACCGGGTGGTGGTGATACCGTATGGCATCAGCGATCATGGAAGGGAGTCCCCATTGTTCGATGAGCCATGCCCCGGCTTCGCAGTGGTTGATATGGAGTTTTTTCTGTTCAAGAAAGGAAAGGCGGCCATTATGGCAGCGGATTCCCTTGAGGAGCAGGGGGACATATTTTCCCGGAAATGCAATCCATAACAGGAGCTTGCCCAGGTCATGAAGCAGACCCGCGAGATAGGCCTCCGACGGATTTGGATAGGCAACGGTTTCCGCGATTTGCCTTGCCAGAATTGCGTTTTGATAGGAGTGGTACCAGAAACGGTCCATATTAAGCAGGCCGTTCGTTTCAACCCGGTGAAAGACCTGTTGTACGGATACGCTTATGGCCAGATTTTTTACCGTGTCGGCCCCGAGGTAAATAACGGCCTGTTCAACATTCATGAAAGCGGATCGTGCCCCGATAAAGGCGGAATTGCACAGTTGCAGCACCTTGGCCGCCAGGGCAGCATCTTTTTTGATCAGCTTGCCGACCGCCTGCAGGTCTATCTCGGGTTGATGACAGAGGTCGATGAGCTGAACAAGTAGCTGCGGGATGACTGGAAGATTTCCCGCCTCCTTGAGCCGGTTCAGGGGCAGGTAAGGGTCTTTTGCTGATGCCATTATGCGATTATCCGGGCAATTAAAGAAAATTGATTTATACGAAGCCGATCATAATTATGTTATATCAGGAAAAAAGAAAAATCCAGCTGGATGCGGTAATTTTTCAGGTTTTTTCAGGGTCACGGAATCAAATCATTATTCCGTAATGCGCTGGATTTTGCTTCAGATTCAAGACGTAAAAATGGGTGCATATTGATGATATGTAACCATTTTTACAATGCAGAAGCTGGAGTAAAAGACAAACAGAATGGGATAATTATTTTTTTCCGGGGCCCTTATGTTGGCGACAAAATTAATGACCGGATGAGGGGGGCTGTATCCTTTTTTCTTGACCATTGGCCACTCGGCCAAGTAGAACCTAAATCCTGCAGTTATCCGGCATTCGAACGTCGATACCGGCACATTTACTGTGTCGGCTTCACGAATTTCGTGCTCGATGTACCAACAGTACGCCTGTGCCGAAATTCGATTGCCTCCTTGTATCTGAACCTGTCTCAACGTTCTCGGTGCTCGAACAACTGCAGGATTTAG
>WGCP01000354.1 GCA_015493715.1 Desulfobulbaceae bacterium | reverse complement strand
TCATTACAGATGGCAGATTATAATCGCCCGCAGGGGCGGGCTCCTACAGGAATAAATAAATGGTGTATAAAATTTTTAAATAAGGCATTCGACATAAATTTACTCATAGAAAACACAAGGAGAACATGATGGAGATTAAAGTATGTGGTCCCGGATGCGCGTCCTGCAAGCAGGCGGAAAAGGTTGTTGAGGATGCTGTTGCGGCAAAGGGAGTTGAGGCATCGATCAGCAAGGTGACGGATTTTGCGGAAATGGCCAAGCTGGGCATTTTTTCCACCCCGGCGGTAGTCATTGACGGCGAGGTGAAATGCGTCGGCCGCGTCCCCAAACAGGCCGAGGTGGAAGAGTGGCTCGGGTAAATCGGTACAATTGTCGTATGACCGTAAAAAAAATCGACAAGAGTTCGTCTTTCCGGAGCGTGTCGGCAGTACCTGGAACAGCGCTGCTTTTTTGTCTGTTGCTGCTGGGCTTTTCTGCGCCGCTTCAGGCACGGGATTTGAGCGATATCTTACAGCAGGTGGAAAAAAATACCCCCGCTCTGCAGGCTGCCCATGCGCGGACAAAGGCGCAGCAGTCAGCTCTGAAGAAAGAAAAAAGCAGCTATTTTGGTGAGATTGACGCCCTGGCAAAGAGCAGTAACTATGACGATGCTCGTCTGATCAACCCGACAACTTTCCCGGTTAATATGACCGCTGATCTCTTTGACGACAATCAAATCGGCTATGGGATCACCGGTCGCCTGCCGCTGGATATCAATGGCCGTATTACGGCCAGGGTCAAGGCGGCGGATAAAGAGCTTGCCGCAGCCCTGGCCGGAGAGGGAAATGTCCGTCTCCAGGTCCTGCACTCGGCAGCTGATTTGTATCATTCCCTGGAAGGCATCAAGGGCCTTGAACAGGCCCTGCGCAAACAGATTGAGGCGTTGACCGCCCATATCAGGGTCGTCACCGTGGCCATCAGCGCCGGCCGGGTGGCGCCGGTAGAAAAATTGCGCCTGGTTGCCGATCAGGAGGCCGTGAAAGGAAAATTGGCTGCCATCAAGGGCAATGAACAGGGTATCAGGGCAAGGCTGGCAGCGCTTATGGGCGTGTCCTCTTTTGCCGATCCGGTTGCCCTTGCCGTCAACAAACCCAACATTTTCAACGGCCAGGTCGGAGAAATTGATAATCGACCGGATATTCAGATTATCCAATCAAGGGGCGAGGCGGCCGATGCCAGAGTCAGGGCCGCCTTTGCCTCTCGTTTACCTTCATTAAATCTGGATGGCTCCTGGCTGCAGAATCAGGGCTTTGACGGTGAAGGTGATGATACCTGGGCCCTGTTTGCCACTCTCCAGCTGCCCCTCTGGGATGGCGGCGGCCGCCGGGCCGCAGTGGAAGAGGCCAGATCCAGCCGTCTGGCGATCAGGCATGATCTGGCCGCGCTCCGCAATACGGCCAGGGCGGAAGTTGTCGCAGCTCGGGCGGACTGGCAGGCGGCACGGGCCGGCTATCAGGCGGCAACCGCCTCTGTTACGGCGGCCAGGGAAACGGAACGGATTCAGTCCGACCGTTTTTCGGAAGGTCGACTTTCGGCAGCGGATCTGGTGGATGCTGAAGCTGCTTTGGCCTCGGCCAGATCAAATAAGGCCCTTGCCCTGACCGGTTGGTGGCAGGCAGGCGATCACCTGCGGCGTGCCCTGGGCCAGGAACCATCGGCATATCACCAAACAGCAAATCTGAACAAAGGTTCTGCCAACCGACCGCCGCATTGATTATTCATTAAAAGTAAAAATCATAAAATGATTGATTCGTTACATTAATCTGTAACATTTTTTATCATTCCCGCGAAGGCGGGCATCCCGTCGTTACAATACATCATGGATCCCCGTCTCTGACTACAGATCTGGGGGATGATGAGTGTGAAGACGTTTACGAGTCCATTAAAAATAGAATCTTATAAGATGAAAAAGGTATATCCATGGCGCAGTTATCAAAAAAAATAACGTATCCGGTTGCGGTGGTCATTCTGATCCTGTTCGTTGCCGGTGGCATTATTGTTCATAAAAAAAGGGCTGCCAAGGTGGCCCATACTCCTCCTGAAACCATTGCGCCTTGGGCCCTGCATGTAGCGACCGTGAGCAAAGATCCCGTGGATACAGGTTTCCCCGCCCTGGCAAGGATCACCAGCCGTCAGGCAGTGACCATCATGGCCAGAATCACCGGTCGCATTTTGGCAATGGGACCGCGTGAAGGAGTGGCTGTTAAAAAAGGCGATCTACTGGTCCGTATTGACACAAGCGCCATTGAAAAGAAAATAAAATCTCTTCAGGCCCAGCTTATCGCTGCCCGCGCCGAGGCAACCCGCACCGGCCATGAGCTTGTGCGGGAAGAAAAACTGTTCAAGGACGGCGGCAGCAGCGCCACCGCTGTTGATTCCAGGCGGACCGCTGCCGTGACTGCCAAACAGAAGGTTGCCTCACTTGAGCATCAGATAGCCGCCCTGGAAGTAGAGAAGGGCTACGGTGTTATCAAAAGTCCGGTCAACGGCATTATTGCCGCCCGTCTTTCCGAGCCGGGTGATATGTGTGTCCCCGGCCATCCTTTAAATGAAATTACCGCTGCCGGCGGCGCCCTGGTTCGGGTTGAACTGCCCCAGTCCATACTTCATCAGGTTCGTCCCGGCGCCCCTGTTGTGCTCTCGTATGGCGATCAACAGATGACCGTCCCGGTCAGCCGCATTTTCCCCTCCGTTGACGCACGGGCGCTTGGCTATGTAGAAGCCGACGTTGACTCTATCCCCTTTGATCTGCCCAGCGGTTCCCGCATTGATGCGCGACTCATACTGCGCCGGGTCACGGATGGGTTCCGGGTGCCCTATGGCAGCCTGCTCTGCGGGGAGGGCGATACGCAGTGTCGTGTTTTCACCATTGTTCGAAAGGGGAAGGAAAAGGAAAAAAACATTTTGAAAATGGTACCGGTAAAAGTGCGGTTGCGTGGTCATGACGCGATTGCCGTAATCGGTGCGCTCAAGGGCGGTGACCAGGTGGTCGTTGCCCATGAAAGCGTTCTCTTGCAGTTGCATGATGGTGATCCCGTTACCGTTGTCCCCGGAGAGTTGCCATGAGCGCTATGGAGCGGTTCCTCCGCTATCCCCATGCCATTATCGCCGTTGCCCTGGTAGGGGTGGTGGCGGGAGTGCTGGCCTATGTGACTCTGCCCATGAACCTTTTTCCCGATAGCAACAGGCCGGTGGTTTCGGTGGTAACCCAGTGGCCCGGGGCGGCAGCCAATGACGTGGCCACAGAGGTGACCCATCCCATTGAGGTACGCCTTACCTCAATTGACGGTGTTCGCCGGGTGACCTCCACATCCAAGGACGAGGTCTCCGCCGTCCAGGTGGAGTTTGAATACGGCAATGATATTGATACGGCAGCCACCAAGGTGATCACCGAACTGCGCCGGGTCCAGAATCTGTTGCCGGCCGGGGTCAAAGAATCGCTTATTTTTAAGATTACCGATGCCGCCAAACCTTTGATGGTTCTCGGTCTGACTTCGGCGCCCGGCGTCCGGCTCGATTCCGCCCGCATACGGAGGTTGGCCGAAAATCAGCTGCGTGACCGATTGCTTGGGATCCCAGGTGTAGCCGAGGCCGAGGTGTTCGGCGGCGATCGTATTGAAGTAGCTGTTGATCTTGATCGCAACAAACTTGAGGCCCATGGCCTGACACCGGCCGAAGTGGCAAGCGCACTTACCGGTTCCAATGTGTCCATCCCCACCGGCCTGGTCCATCGCCATGGAAATCGCTACCTGCTGACAGCGGAGGCACTGGCCATGGGGCCTGCCGATATTGGCGCCATCATGGTGCCGGTTGCCCATGGCGCCTACGTCCGCGTGGCGGATCTCGGTACGGTCAGCTGGGGTAGGGCGGATGCGACCTCTATTTATCGCGGTAACGGCAAACCCGCAGTGGCGATCTCCCTGCTTCGCAGTGAAAACGGCCATGCCCGTGAGGTTATTGCCGAGATACAGAAATACCTGCCGAAAATAAAAAAGAAATTTCCCATGCTCCACATGGAGCTGACCGACACCCAGGGCAGGCTCATTGACCTGACCGTGGACAATATGCTCAGTTCTCTGCGGGATGCGGTCATCATGACCCTTTGCGTTATCCTGCTTTTTCTCGGCAACACACGGGCTTCCTTTATCACGGCCCTGTCCCTGCCCTTTACCTATGTACTCACCTTTGCCTTTATGAAACTGCTGGGATTTGAGTTCAATATGGTGACACTGACCGCCATTATTATTGCCGTGGGTCTGTTGACCGATGACGCCATCGTGGTCATTGAAAATATTGAACGTCATATCCGGGCCACAGGCAAGGGCGGTATCAAGGTGGCGGCCCAGGGCACCACGGAGATTCTCCTTGCCGATACCGCAGGCACCTTAAGCGTGATCATTGTCCTGGTTCCGATCATGTTTATCGGCGGTTATGTCCAGAACACATTGCGGCCCTTGACCGTTGTCCTGTCCGTGTCCCTTGCCTCATCCCTTATCGTTTCGGTGACCATTATCCCTCTGCTGGTTCCCTGGCTCCTCAAGCCCGGCGCTCCGGACCCCATTGCCCGGCTGCTCAGACCTTTTGAGCGTTTTGTCCTCAATCCGCTGCGGCAAGGATATATTGCCCTGGTTGACTGGGGATTGACCCACCGGCTGCTCGTTCTGCTGGTTATGGCGGGGTTGTTTGTCTTTTCCGCCCGCCAGATGCCCATGCTCGGCAAGGAATTGATGCCGCTGATGGACACAGGTGTTATTTCAGTCGATTTTGAGGCCCAGCCCAATGTTGATGATGACGGCATGAAAAAGATCGCCGCCAAGGTTGAGCAGGAGATAAACGCGGAAGTCCCCAAAAAATGGATGCTTTACATGTCGACCGTGATCGGATCGGAGCCGGGGGTAAAATCATTCGGTGCTTCCCGGTTGCTGCAACAGGGAAGCGTCACTGTTAATATGGTGGACAGGTTTCATCGTGACCGGACGATTTATGACATTAATCGTGGCATTCGTGCCCGCCTGAAAAAAATTCCCGGTCTCATTGCCTCCAATGTGACGGTATTCGGCTCAACACCGCTTTCATCAATCCGTTCAACCGTGGATGTGATGATCACCGGCCCGGACACCTCGGTGCTGAACAATCTCGCGAATGAGGTTATGGCCCGCCTGCAGAATGTACGGGGCTTGACCGGTACGGAACGGAGCTGGCAGGGGATGTCGGCCCGGATTAATCTGGATGTCGACCCGGCCAAGGCCCGGTTGTATGGTCTGAGCGCCGCTGATGTCGCCCATCAGGTGGCCGCTGCCGTGGGAGGCATACCCGGTGGTATGCTGCGGATAACCGGTGAAAATCCCATTCCGGTGCGGGTGCGCTTTCAGCTGAAACAACGGGCGGACACCGAGGAGTTGCGGGCCGTTCCCGTCCGAACAAAAAGCGGGAAAACCATACCCCTGGCATCGGTGGCGACTCTAAAAACCGTCTATGTGCCCACGGCCGAGACCCACCAACGGCTGCTGCCCACCGTCGACGTGCTTGGCTATAGGGGCGATATTGCCGTTACTCACCTCCATGAAAACGTCAAAAAGGCCCTGGCTGGCCTCGAACTTCCTCGTGGGTATCATTTAAGTTACGAAGGTGAGATTAAGCAGATGGGTGAATCCTTCAAACGGCTGGGTAAATCCCTGGCCCTGGGGCTTGCCTTTCTTTTTCTGATGCTGGCCATCACCTTTAAATCGTTTCTTGATCCCCTGGCCATCATGATCTCCCTGCCTCTTGCTCTTATAGGTGCGGCCTGGGCCATGATGCTGGCAGGTAAGCACGGTTGCATGCCCTCGTTTATGGGCTTTATTCTCCTGATGGGTATTGTGGTCAACAACGGTATTCTGCTGGTCGATTTTACCAAGGTCGGCATGAAAAAGGGATTGGATCTGCGCGAAGCCCTGCTCGATGCGGTCAGGCACAGGGTGCGGCCGATTCTGATGACCGCCGGCGCTTCCGCCGTGGGTATGATTCCCATTGCCAAGGAATGGGCCGTGGGCATTGAACGGCTCTCGCCCATGGCCGTGGTCGCCATCGGCGGTCTGGTGGTGGGCACCTTTTTGACCCTTCTTGTGGTGCCCGTGCTCTTTCATGTCCTGGAAAGCGCTCGTATGCGGGTCAATAGCTGGCTGCATGGGAAATCTGCATAGGGAAGACGAGTCAGCAGGGTGATCTCTGCCGGGGAAGAGAGCATGTTGTTTTTTTTTAAAAAAAGCACATTATTCTACGCGGTAAAAACAGATATTGTATTTCAGCCGACACCACTACTGAATTGAGGAAAAGAGAATATAATGATCAAAGAGGGGCAGATATTTTCGAAATTTTTAAAACAATACCTGCCCTTGCTTACTCTGCTGGATATCCTTGCCGCTCTCTACTTCGGTATCAGACACCATACCCTTGCAGAGGGCTTAAACCCGCTTGTGTTGCCGGCAATTTTTCTCATGTTGCTGCCGATGATGATGACCATCGTTATTAAAGATCTGAAACTGATCATTCAGGACAGAAAAATTATCGCTGTTGCCATTCTGATAAACTTTGTTTTCTCACCCCTGATCGGCTTTGCATGGGCAAAGATTTTTTTCAACAATCTTGATCCGACATTCATTGCCGGCTGGATTCTTAAACTCACCGTGCCCTGTTCATCGATGATGGTGGCTTGGACAGGTATGTCCCGGGGAAGGACGGAAACAGCCCTGGTTATCCAGGTGGTTAGTTTTCTCTTGGGCATCCTGGCCATACCGCTCTGGATGATGCTGCTTGCCGGGACCTATGTCCCCGTTGATTTCATATTTTTTGCAAAAAAAATTCTCCTCATCGTGGTGCTGCCCATGGGAATAGGTATCGGTATCAGAGAAATACTCATCCATAGAAAATATGGGAAAAAATTTTTCCAGGAAGAAGTTAAGCCTTTCTTGCCACCTGTCTCAAGTATGGGCATGTTTCTGGTTATTTTTATTGCTGTGGCAGGTGAAGCAAGTTCGATTGCCGACAATCTGCACCTGGTCTGGATACTGCTTGTATCGGTAATGGTCGTGTATCCCCTCTTACTTTTGATCTCGCTGACTGTAGCTAAACAGGCGGATATTTCCTACCAGGACGGTATCGCCATTGGTTATGGTGTCGCGGCAAAAAATCACGGAATTGCCCTGGCCCTTGCAATTTCATCTATTGGGGGGCTGTCTATCCTTCCCTCTACAATAGTCCCTGTTTTTCAAGTCTCCCTGATGATGATTATTTGGAAGATGTCTCCAAAAATTGAACAATGGTTCAAAAAGTAGAAAAAGCCGTTGCCCCACATGTAAATAATATGGAGGTAGTCCATGAAAAAGAAACCGGTTGCACAGATTGAAAACCCGGATGCTGCGCAGACGATCACCAACCAACACAAAAAATTTGGTAAAACCATCGGAGTTAATGGTTGCTTCGGCAGCTCCAATATTGGCCAGATGACCGGCTTTATTGCCAGAAAGATTGTCAGGGAGATCCCGTACGCTTTCATGCGCTGCCCCATTGCCCTGTATCCAGAGGTCGAGGGGCCAAGCCAGGTCATGCTCTATGATGAGTATCAGGTGGTTATTGATGGCTGCAAGGGGAAATGCCTGGCCCTGACCTATGAAAAAGCGGGACTGGGCGTGGATCTGCACTACGTTCTTGACAAAGATTATGATCTTGAAAAAAAACCGGGCCCTGATTTTGACGAGGAGAAAATGAACGATATCGCCGACCATATTATCCAGGATATCAAAAACATGATCGCCGGCTGATCCTCAGCAGAGCTTAGACATTACTCACTCCTGTACGAATTATCTTGTGCTGAGAGCGTTGTCGGATAAATCAACTTGACGGAGGAAAAGGCATGAAATTGTTTGCTTGGCAAAAGAGGTTGAGGCTGTCGCATATCCGTCGCTCGATATTGGTTGTATTGGTGGTGTCTGCGGCTGTGTGGATCCTTCCCGGCAGGGTCCGGGCAACAGCGTCTATTCAAAAGTTCCATGCCCTGGTAGAACAACGGACTGCCGAGGAGCTTGCCCGGCGGGATTTTATGTCGGTCTGCCCACCCTTTTTCCTGCGCGACGAACAGGGCCGGATCATTGATCCTCAGCATGGAGTCAACGTACAACAACCATACAGCCCGGAGAAAACCTGTGGCCGGTGTCATGATTACAAGCGGATCACCAGTGGCTATCATTTTCAGCAGGGAAAGGATGAGAAACTCTCACCCAAACTCGCCGCACTCTATCCCTGGATGCGGACACCGGGCCAGTATGGGGGACGATACTGAAGCGCGGCCCCCAATTATCGCCAGTTGGCGAAAAAGGCAAACAGCAATGCCCGGGCCATCGACCTTACCTCCTATACCTTTGTTCAGACCTGCGGCGGTTGTCATCCCGGCGGCGGTCCGGCGGAGTATGACCGCAACGGCAAACGCTATGACCTCTTTGCCGCCGATCCGAAAAACAACATAATTTCCCGTGGCGACAACAACTTTGACGGCGATTATTATAAGGCCGGATGGGTGGAGAGCGGTGTGCTTGAGGCGGACTGTCTCATGTGTCACATGCCGGAATATGGATATGGTCTCCGCAAAAAACAGGTCAAGGCCCTGAACTTCAGATGGGCGGCCACCGCCGGGGCGGGCTTTGCCACCGTGACGGGCAGTGTGGCCCGCCATGAAAAGCCACAACTCAAATATAATCTCTCCTCGTTTCAGTCCGACGGTAAGGTCGCCCTGCCCATGGTCCGGGAAATTCCAACCGAAAATTGCCTCCACTGTCATCGGGAACCGGACTGGAAGAAAAAAGGCGCTTCCTACAATGTCCGTACCGACGTCCATATCCGGGCAGGACTCAAGTGTGTTGATTGTCATGTGACAGGTCGCAAGGCTTTGGACGGACGTATTGCCGGTAGGGAAATGCATCAGATCGGTAAGGGAGACGACCCCACGGGCCTGGTGCGCAATGATCTTGATAACACCATGCGCTCCTGCGAGGATTGCCACTTCCGGGGCGAACTGCGCACCAAGATCGCCGCCCATAAAGGATTGCCGCCGATCCATTTGCAAAAAATCGCCTGTCTTACCTGCCACGTGCCGCAGCGGCAGGTTAAAGCGGCGTTGATGCAGGACAGTACCGTGTTTAATGATGTTCCCAGGATTTCGGTGCCGGGAAAACGCATCTGGACCTTTTATGGCCCGGAAATGAAACCATGGAACCTGTATGGTGAGGCAAGTACCTTTACTGTTGAACGACAGCCGCTTCACCTTTTCAGTCCTGTCAGGGCCTGGTACAAGGGAAAAATATATCCCATGAACCGGATCGACAGTATCTGGATCGCCATCATGGATGATACCGGTACCATTACCGGACAGCCCTACATGAAAGATTTGTACAAAATGTGGGCCGGCCATCGTAAGAATCCCGATAAGGTCTGGTCAGACCTGAATATCATCAAGGATGATAACAGGGACGGCGCTCCCGAGGCTAACCGGCCGGAGGAAATACAGGCGCTCCTGCAGACGGTGACGGCGTATCTGATACAACAGAATGAGCCTCTGGATGGAAAAAATATTGCCCTGGTATCAGGCGATACCTACACCCTTGACGGCACGCATTGGCAACCTCTGAAGTTCCGACCCCAATCGTGGCAGTATACCCCGTATTCCTCGGTGTTTAAACTGAGCCACGATATTGCTCCCGCCGACAGCGCCCTTGGCGCAGGAGGTTGCACCGACTGCCACAGCAACAGCTCGCCATTCTGGCAGCGTCCGGTTATGGCCAGGCCCTTTGTCGGTGATGATGCCCACAGTTCCTGGATAAGCAATGCCCACCTTCTCGGGTTGTCGAAGCTTGGTGTCACCATGGGCGCCCTGCGTCACCAGGTTCTGGAGCCTGTTCTCTTCTATGGCCTTCTTGCCGCCGGTGCCCTGTTGGTCGTCATTCTGCTTGTACCCGGTATTTCCATTGTCCCGGGGGCCTGCTCTACCTTGACGACTGATCCAGCCATGCGCCATCTGTTGGCGATTCTTGGTGTTGCCATTCTTGGTCCGGCAATCATTCTTCTCGGCGGCGATCTTCTTTCTTCCGAAGTGATCGGTGTATTGGGAAATATCCATAAGGCCGTGGCCATTCTCATGGTATTGGCAGTGGTGTTGATGATTATCAGGGGGCAGGGGAGTAGATCTCTGCTTTTTGTTCTCGGCGTTGTCGGCATTGTCTTTATGGCAACAACAGGGGTAATTCTACTTTTTGCAGAGTCCATGGATCTGCGACAGATTGTTTTCACCCTGCACGACATCGGCGCTGTTTCACTGGTCGCCCTGGCCGTATTCGGTCTGCTTACCCGGTTACTGTGCTCCAGAGACAAACAGGGAGTACAGGCGTCCTGAAGAATAATGATGGTCGTGTTCAATGACCGGCGTGGGATGAGCCTACTGTCGGTCATTGCTCATCATCCTGCTCCGGCGGGAAAGGAGGAAGCATGCAGGTAAGACATTGGCAATTTTTCTGTATCCTGGCGGTCTGTATTCTTAGTCTGTCCGGCAGTCCGGCACTGGCAGGGTCGCTGCAGAATCTGGGCAACGGCATCTGTCTGGACAAAACAACAGGCCTGATGTGGCAGATCGACAAGGGCAAGCGTTTTTCTGATTTATCCGTAGTGAACAGGTATGTGGCCGGCGTGAAACTCGGCGGCTATGATGACTGGCGGCTGCCCACCACCAGAGAGAGCAGTGAGCTGCGCGGTTTGATTGCCATTCAGGGGAATGAGGACTGTAATTTTCCCAAACTGAAGGGTAAATACTGGCTGCAGGACGAGAAAAAAGGGGTGGTGCCGGCCCGGCTTGAGCTGGAATGTTTTTGCCGGGGCGACTTCGACCTGGTGGTCAAGGACAAGGGGTATGTCCGACTGGTGCGCAGTACAAAGGAGAAAAAATAGATTTTTTTGTTGAAAAATAATTGTGTTGAAACCATCCTATGACATCACATAAGCGATGTTTAATCTATCATGTCAGGAGTATTGTATGAAGATGAATGCATTTAAAATCCTTATCCCTGCAATTTTTTTGCTCTCCTTCTGTTGTTTGCAGACGGCCTGGGGCGCACCGGAGATTCCGGTCAAGAATACGGTAACCATGGTGGATATCGGCTCCACATCCTGTATCCCCTGCAAGATGATGGAACCGGTGCTGGAAAACCTGACCAAAGAATACCAGGGCAGGGTGGCCATCCTGTTCGTGGATGTGAAAAAAGACATGGCCACGGCCAGAAAATTTGACATCCGGGCCATTCCGACCCAGGTATTTTTCGACAAAGCAGGCAAAGAAGTCTGGCGTCATGCCGGTTTTCTGGATCAGAAGACCATTGAAGGAAAGTTGAACACCCTGTTAGGGAAATAGAGGCGGTCATGCTTGAGCATATTTTTTTCACCATCAACAGTTGGATAAGCGGCGGCGGCCTGGCCGTGGCCGCTTTCGGCTGTTTTACCTGGGGAATGGTCAGTGTGCTCTTTTCCCCCTGCCACATGGCCTCCATACCGCTGATTATCGGTTACGTCGGAGGTCAGGATTCAATTCTGGAAGGGAAAAAGGCCGTGCCCTATGCCCTGCTTTTTACCCTGGGTTTGTTCATCACCATTGCCGTGGTCGGGGTGATCTGTATTTTTCTGGGTCGGATGCTGGGTGATGTGGGCCCCTATTGGACCCTGCTTCTCGGCGGTATCCTGATATGGGTGGCCGTTGACATGCTGGGGATTGCCAAGTGCAGGATGCCAAACTCCCTTGGTCGCCTGCACCTGCAGGGACTTGGCGGTGCCTTTGTCCTTGGCCTGGCCTACGGTATCCTCTCCGGTTCCTGCACCTTCGGCTTTATCGCCCCGATCCTGGCCATTATTACCGTCCAGGAAAAGATTGCCACCGGCCTGCTGCTTTTAACATTATTTGCCCTTGGCCACTGCACGCCCATTGTCATTGCCGGCAGTTCTGCGGCCACCGTTAAACGGATGCTGGCCAA